>JAZGEP010000348.1:0-11737 GCA_036478815.1 Methylococcales bacterium | reverse complement strand
GCTCCATAAAGCGAATAATAGCCGGCACATCAAATAACTCTTTTGGCTTCTTACAATACACCTTTCCCAGATAATCCGTCCGTTCGTCGAGCGTTGCTAGCAGGTCAAGAGCTCCGCCAACATAAGCTCGGAGAATCGGATGATCGCTGCATTCGCCGGGAGATGAATGACAGATGTTAGAAACCTGCTTCATCGTAAGCGCGAGAGTGCTGGGCGCATGCAGGGATAATAACAGGGCAATAAGGCTGGTTGCGAGCAAACGAACATTCATGGGTATAATCCTCTTGATTTAATTACTGTAAAACAATAATATATTATCTCAAAACAACTATGTCAAATGGAGTTTATATGACTCAACAATTTTCTCGGTTAATCGCCTTGGGCTGCATAGCTATACTTATTATGGCCCCCTTTATCGCCCTGTATTTCCTGATCAATATTGAGCTATTTGCCGTCATGGCCAGAAGCAACTTAGGCCTGCCGATGCAATGGCAGACCGTTTCCGACATTCAGTGGTACAGCTTATGGCTGTTGACCGTCTTTTATGTTGCTACCGGTTTGGCTGGCCTCTACTTTTTACGCCGCGCGTTCTCCAACTTCGCGAAAGGACAGCTCTTTAATCACAGTAATAGCCGCGATCTAAGACTGTTTTCAATCTTGCTGTTTGCACAGGCACTTGCCAAGCCCTTGCACTTCTCTATTTCCAGTATGCTGTTATCAATGAATCATCCTGCTGGCCAGAAAATACTCTCTGTTTCCTTTGGGAGTGATGAAGTTAAAGTGATCGCACTGGCCATGATACTGTGGGTAATGAGTGATCTATTAGTTAGAAGCAGCAAGCTCGAAAGCGAAAACAAGCAGTTTATCTAGGGGATCTTAATGCCTATTATTGTTAATCTGGATGCCATGCTGGCTAAACGTAAGATTCGCGGCAAAGAGCTTGCCACTGAAATTGGTATTACTGAGCAGAACTTATCGCTGCTGCGCACTGGTAAAGTTAAGGGCGTGCGTTTCTCCACACTGGAGAAAATCTGTCAGATTTTGGAATGCCAGCCAGGTGATATTCTCGAATTTGTTTCGGACGAATTGAACCCTGAGGGTTAGCTGTCAAGTCCCGTGGATTATTCGGACTTCGCTCAGCATGGTGTGCTAATACCGAGCTCAGATTCTCTTGAGCTCGGTTATGTTTTTGAACTTCGAAATTCACGATTTTCATTGTAAGTCAGGGATGTTTTCTGGAGCGACTAAAACTTGAATACTTCTTGCTACGCCAGTTTTTCTTTTAATCAGCTCAATACTCTCTAATTTAACCACCATTTGGTGAACAGTTGGAGGGCTAACTTTAAAATATTTTTGCATGTCGGCTTCCGCAGGCGACTGACCATTTAACTTTATATAATGGTAAATGAATGATAAATATTGACCTTGTTTTTCAGTGAATTTTTTAACCATTTTATTTGAATCAACTTTGAGTTACTGTTGTGTTTCGACTAATTCCTGAATATATTTACTAGCTTCTAATAAGTTCATATCATACATTTCTACAGTCTCAACTTCATTGATACCGATTTCAAATTCTTTTTCAATTGTTTCCAGTTGTTTTGTATTTTCCAATACATCCGGAGGATTCTTAGTTGATCAAAGCAAACACATCTGAGGGCTTGCATCCGGTTTGCTGTCGGGTACGTATTTTTTATATAGCAAAAAAAGTTTGTTTAGTGCTTCACCATTCATAATATTTAATTTAATTCCTTACTTCTTGATTTGAGCCACTTCCTTTTGGCTTGGTGTGTCTTTTAAAACATAATCTAGGAACTCACCTGCGGAGCTTGCGGAGTCAAGTGGAGTGACTTGTTCATGTGCTAGTTATGGATTTCTAATGGCAAATATTGACGGAGATGGAAAAGTCTCTTTTAAGTGTGTAGCGAAGTTTACATCCAGATCAACTCCGTTATCTGCGTGTAAACTTCGCTACACTCTATAACGTATTTTTTTTTAGCTCCGTCAATTTTTTCCTCTTTATTATCCATAACTTGTCAAGATGAACAAGCCATTGACCAGACCTGCATATCTATACGCTAATTTAGCATAATTATCAATGAGTAGAGTGTAAGCCAGTTTGAGCCTTGAAACTCTAAACGGGATAACATCCATTTTCCATATGATCTACAGGTACGGTTAACAATCAAAACTTAACTTTCTACACAAGAAATCAGCAATTCGAGAAAACCAAAGTGAATCACAATACTATTCAAACGCTCTGATTTTTCCTTAGATAATCTGTTTGTTGGCTTGTGGTTCAGAGGTGTGTATGAACTCTGTAATTTTGAAGGGAAAAGGATGACTCTGTGTTTTTTCGCCAATAAAACATTTAAAACGGGATATAAGTACTCGATGATAAATATTTTAACAATTTTACGCAGGATTTTTTATCCTATTCAAGACGCATGAACAGGCGCATAGTGAGCTATGTAACTGTTTATGCAACGCCGAAGATGATAAAAAAGACAAGTAAAATGTTAAAAGATTTATCATCGAGTACTTATGCCCCACTTGTAGTGTTTTCAGGTGATGGAGTTTCTTGATGTTACTACCGGTGTTATCGGACTCACGTTTTTGCAGAGTCTGGATCGGTCAGCGACGATTGTTATGTGTTTGTCTGGTCTTGTAATATTCGATTATTGGCTCATAACCATCACTCGTGGAATGAAAGGTTTCTGATAGCTATCAAGAAGCAATACGCTTTTCGACTTCCAATATATGCAAGGTTGTTTTGATAACAGTATCAGGGTTCAAGCTGATTGAGTCGATGCCGAGTTCAACCAAAAATTCCGCGATCTCTGGGTAGTCAGAAGGAGCTTGTCCACAGATACCTGAATGGCGAGCATTGCGTTTGGTACCTTCGACGGCAAGTCGGATCATTTGTTTGACACCGGCATCGCGTTCATCAAAGTCGAAGGCAACCATTTCAGAATCACGATCCACACCCAGTGTTAATTGTGTGAGATCGTTGGAGCCTATAGAAAAACCATCGAAGAATTTGGCAAACGCATCAATCAGGATTACGTTGTTGGGGATTTCACACATCATATAAATTTCAAGGCCATTGTCGCCTTGTTTTAATCCCAGCTCTGCCATTTTAGCCAGTACACGTTCGCCTTCGTCCACACGTCGACAGAAGGGAATCATTAAAATAACATTGGTTAATCCCATGCCGTTGCGTACTCGTTTCATTGCTGCGCATTCCAGTGCGAAACCTTGTTCATAGGCTGGATGGGTGTAACGCGATGCGCCGCGGAATCCGATCATGGGATTGGCTTCTGCAGCTTCAAAAACGCTGCCACCTAGCAATGAAGCATATTCATTGGTTTTGAAGTCGGACATGCGTACCACAACCGGTTTCGGATAAAAAGCGGCGGCAATGGTGCCGACTCCTTCGGATAAACGTTGCACAAAGTAGTCAGCACCACTGTCATAGTTTTTGATCAGTTGTTGTATTGCTGATCGTTCTGTTTTGCTTGCTACTTTGTTCGGGTGTAGCAACGCCATTGGGTGGGCTTTGATGTATTGGTTGATGATAAATTCCATACGCGCCAGTCCCACACCATCATTGGGTAAAAAACTGCTTTTAAAAGCCAGTTCTGGATTGCCTAGATTTAGCATGATTTTTGTTTTAGGACGTGGCAGCGTGGCGAGGTCTGTCTGGATGATTTTAAAAGGGATATCACCACGATAAATTTTACCGGTATCTCCTTCAGCACAAGACACTGTTAATTGTTCTGCGTTGGCGATAGCTGTTGTTGCATCATTACAGCCGACGATTGCTGGAATACCCAATTCACGTGCAATAATCGCTGCATGGCAAGTGCGTCCACCACGGTTAGTGACTATGGCGGCGGCGATTTTCATGATCGGTTCCCAGTCCGGCGTTGTGGTATCAGCAACCAGTACTTCGCCAGGACGAAAATCCTCTAGATGTGCTGTGCTGCGAATTAAATGTGCGGGTCCTTGTGCTATTTTTGCGCCGACTGAATATCCGGTTGTGACAATATCGCCACTGCCTTTTAACTGGTACTCTTCTAGTATTGTGCCGTGTTGTTGCGAACTGACTGTTTCTGGTCTGGCTTGCAGCATATACAATTCACCATCCAGCGCATCTTTTGCCCATTCCATATCCATCGGACGCTGTTGACCTGCATGTTGACTATAGAAATGTTCTACCTTGATGGCATAGTCTGCCAATGTCAGTACATCCTCGTCTGATAGACAAAAACGCTCACGTTCAGCTTTGGAGGTCGGAATAATGCGAGTTGCCTCACGAGTGCCGCCTTGGTTGTAAACCATTTTAATTTTCTTCGCACCAAGTACACGTCGTAGCACGCAGCGATAGCCGTCTTCAAACGTGGGCTTATGCACATAAAATTCATCTGGCTCAACGCTACCTTGTACAACCGTTTCACCAAGACCATAGGTGGCAGTAATTAATACGGCATCCCGGAAACCAGTTTCAGTATCCAGAGAGAACATCACTCCGCTGGTTGCCAGATCGGAACGTACCATTTTCATCACACCAATGGATAATGCGACATCGAAATGATCAAATCCCAGATCCATGCGGTAATGGATTGCACGATCAGTAAACAGGCTGGCAAAACAACGTTGACAGCTATCCAGCAAGAGCTTTTCGCCGGTGATATTGAGAAAGGTTTCTTGTTGTCCGGCAAAACTGGCTGTGGGCAAGTCTTCTGCTGTAGCTGAACTGCGCACCGCCAGACTAAATTCCTCGCCAGTTTGTTGTTGCAGATCATGGTAGGCCGCAACAATTTCACTTTTCAGATCGTCTGGCATTCCTGCCGCATAGATGATTTCACGAGCTTGTCGACCTGATGTTGCCAACTGCTTAACATCTAGTGGGTCGATATTTGCCATCGCTGTGCGTAAGTTTTCCCAGGAATGACTTGCGTCAAGGACATAGCGATAAGCCTGTGCCGTAATTGCAAAACCATTGGGCACTTTTACACCTTGTGGAACCAGTTTTTGATACATTTCTCCCAGCGAGGCATTTTTTCCACCGACCAGTGGAATATCGTCGATACCGATTTCGTCGAAAAAACGTATGTATTGATAGGTCATGATTTATTTCCAAACAAGTGCTGATTCAGCACAATGTCTATTATGTAATTCTAATACCATTGAAGACTAGATTATTCACCATGAAGAGAAGAGAATTTAGCACTTGATCAATAATGTTGGCAATATTGGTGAACAAGCGGAGAATGCATTGTCTCAGCACCCATCAGTGTCACAAAAAGGTGCGTACAACACACTCTTAATATCTTTTCTTCATGTCCTTCATGCTCTTCATGGTAATCAATCAAACCATCAGCGGCACGCAGAGACTTCAGCTATTTCTAGTTCAGCTATTAATCATCCAGCGGCACCATCAACACTTCACAGCGTGCATGGTTTTGTACTGAATGTGCAGTGGAACCCAATAATCGTGAAAGGCCGTGACGGCCATGCGTTCCCATTACTAGCAAGTCACAGTTAGCTGCTTCTGCATAGGAAATAATGCTGGTAGACGGAGCGCCGATACTAATTTCTGTATGTATGCCTTTAGCCTGTGTTTTTTCAATGAGATTGCTGAGGTTGTCCTCAGCAATTTTGTGAGCAGACTCTGCCAAAGAAGCTGTTAGTTCTGGGTCATAAGGGCGAGTCATGGCATTCGCATCCAATGGCTCAAGGTATGCATAATAAAATTCTATATCATCGACTACTGTTAGCATTGTCAGTTTGGCGCCGGATTGCTCAGCGAGTTGGATAGCTCGGTAGGTGGCTTTTTCTGAATGTGGGGAAAAGTCGACCGCAACAATAATGTGTTGATAGGGTCTGGGTGGATTGATTGTTTCAACTGGTGTTGTTTGTTGTGTTTTGTTACGTAGCCAATCCCAGGCACCTTGCAATTCTGTTCTGGAAAAATAGCGAATTTCACCTTTAACAAACGGCTTTGACATCAACACCATCCATTGTTGCCAAGCTTTATCACCAACCAGTGCAATCTTTTCAAAATCGTGATTGTGTTTCAAAGCAAACTGGATATCGTCTTTAACAGCAGCTATTTCCCAACCGGAAAAGTTTTCAAGCTCCATCAACAATGAAATTTTGCCATGTTCGCTGATTAAACTTTCTAATTCAGGTAAAAATTGCTGGTAGTCAGCGTGAGTCAACTTGCCTGTTGCTCGCACTGCAAAGATATTTCCTTCGTGAACCGGGATAAATTTCAACATGATCTTTCTCCTTGTGTTTAGGAACTTTCATGCAATAACCTGTAGAAGGGTGTATTACAGCCTCCTCTACATACTTTATTGCTTGTGCGCGAGAGACTCATCATTGACAAGAATAAAACGATAACTGGGTAGGCAGGCGTGAATCTTTACAATTCATATTCTGCATCCATTTCCGGCATAATCACTTCACTGTTTTTCAACAAATCTGAAAATGTCTGCATGGATTTCGGTTCACCATGCACTAAAAAGGTTCTGTTGTGATTACCTACGGCGTTATACCATTCCAATAATTCATTTTGACCTGCGTGGGCTGAAAAACCACCAATCGTATGAATTTTGGCTCGTACTGCAAACTCCTCACCAAATATTTTTACTGTTTTGGCGCCATCGACGATACGTCTGGCCAGTGTACGCGGCGCTGCATATCCGACAAAAACAATACTGCTCTCCGAGCGCCAGATATTACGCTTTAGGTGATGGCGAATTCGCCCGCCCGTACACATGCCTGAACCAGCCATGATAATTGCACCGCTGGATATTTGATTAAGCGCCATTGATTCCGCTGTTTCACGGGTAAAATGCAATCCTGGAAAATTAAACGGATCGTTTTTGCCACGAAAATATTCCTGTGCTTCACGGTCATAACATTCAGGATGACGATTGAATATTTCAGTTGCGGAAATGGCCATTGGTGAATCGAGAAAGACGTGTGTTCCACGCGGCATGCGCTGATGATCCATGCCTTGTCGCAAGTAATAAAGCAACTCCTGAGCACGTTCTAAAGCAAAGGTTGGAATAATGACATTACCGCCGCGTTTGAAGGTATCAGTGACTGCTTCAAACAATTCATCAATGGAAGGCAATAATTGTTTATGCTGACGATCGCCATAGGTGGTTTCCATCACCACCACATCGACCTTTGGGGGCATGGTTGGATCGCGTATAATAGCGTGGCCTTGACTACCCAAATCGCCTGAAAACAAGATACTCAGTTGTTTGCTATTTTCATCCAGTTCGATAATGATGCTGGCAGAACCCAGTATATGACCTGCATCAATATACGTTGCGCGTATGCCTTCAGCAATCTGTATTGGTTGATCATAATTGGCACTACGACCAAAATAATCCAGCGCATGTAACGCATCATCCGTACTGTACAACGCTTCAATCAATTCCTCAGCGCGCCCGGCACGAAGCAGTTTTCTGTTTCTCCACTTGGCCTCCTGCTCATTCAAACCGGCTGAATCAAGCAGGATAATGCGTGATAGTTCGCGAGTGGCGGCTGTGGTGATAATTTCGCCAGTGAAACCCTGCTTCACTAGTAATGGCAAACGCCCGCAATGGTCAAGATGTGCGTGGGTTAATAAAACAAAATCAATCTCCGCAGGATTGAAACCGAAGGCTGCATGATTCTCTTCTTCTATTTCACGCCCGCCTTGAAACAAACCACAATCGATTAAAACTTTTTTACCCGCCACATCAAGCATATGACATGAACCTGTAACACCTTGTGCAGCACCGTGAAAGCTTATTTTCATAGAACAAACTCCTCACCCAATTGGGTTGTGATTTAAAATGCCTTGTTATTTAAAGTGATAGTGATTTGCTACAAAATTTAGTATCAGCACCTGATTTTTAGACAGCAAAAAGACCGGTTTATTCCGACTCAAGTGTTGTAAAACAGCTGGTAAGCCCATCTTTCAGTACAGAATCCAATGCAACTTTGTTAGTGATGTGCGAAATGCTGTCGCTACTCCAGATATTATCGACTCCCGTTTCATGTAAGCGCTGCAAAGCATCGCCCACAAACAAGGCATGGGTTACCAGGATAGAAAGCGAAGCCGGAGCAAAGATTGATACTGCACGTGCAGTTTGTTCGAGCGTGTAGCCAGTACTAGCAACATCGTCTACCAACACCACATGTCGGTTGCTGAAATCAAATGCAGGCAGACTGATCTGAACATCAGCATCGCCAAATCGTTGTTTACTGGCAACACAATAATCTGCAGTTCCCTCAGTCATCGCCTTTGTAATTGCTTCAACCCACTGTTGCGATTCACAATCTGGTCCTAGCAATACGGTGTTTTTAAACAGTTTTTGTAAAAGAGTCGCCAGCGGTTGAGTTGCTGATAAATTTAATGCTATACGTGCTGGAATCGCCTGCTCAAGTGAATCAATACGGTGCAAGTGTGAATCAACTGTTAATACCGCATCAAAATGTTCAGCAAGGAGTTGACCGATTACGCGCTGGCTGACAATTTCTCCAGGGTTAAATGCCTTATCCTGACGCATGTAACACAAGTAGGGAGCCATCAGCGTAAGTGTTTGTACCGACTGTTCGCGTAGCCCGCGTGCGGCTAGCAAAACTTCAAGTAGTTTGTTATTGGGAGAATCAAGACTGCGATAAATAATCACATGGCTGGATAATTCAACCGGTAAGGTCAGTTTGCTCTCACCATCGGGAAATTGATGGACGTTGATTTCAGCAAAGGGCAGGGCGGTTGAGCGAGCCAAACGTTGTGCCTGGGGGTAGGAGTCAGCAAAACACAGGATGAGGGGTAGTTGATTCATCATAGTGCTCCAATTTGGTAGGCATTGTCTACAGCACTGGCGTGCTTGGCAAAATTAAAGTCCGCATTAAATTCAGCGTGGATGGTATATAAGGACTCATCCTTTTCAACTGTATCGCCAATTTTTTTATTTAAATCGATACCGGCTTCCTTATCCATCGGCGCGCCTGCCAAGTGTGCTATTTGTGCCAATTGCAGATTATCGATTGCTTTAACCCGCCCAGTATCATCTGCCACTACTTGATGCTGTAGCCTGCCAGGTCTTGCTATATAGCCACTTGTGCCTTGTGCTTGGATAATCGACTGCATTTTTTGCAGAGCGCGCCCCGATTCCAAGATATCACGAGCCAGACAATAGCCTTGGCCACCTCTGACATCTGGATCAAATTCCAGTATTCTGCCTGCAAGTTGCAGAGCTTTTTCGCGTAGATCCAGTGGGGCTAGCGGGTGATTTTCCAGTACCCGCATGACGTCACGTGCTTCCAGCACCGGACCAATGCCTTTCCCGATAGGTTGTCGTCCGTCTGTGATAACCACTTCTAGCATTAAGCCCATACAATCACCCACGTATTCAAACAATTTGCGCAGCTTCATAGCGTCACGTTGAGAGCGAATTTTGGCTGTCGAACCAACCGGAATATCAATCAATAGATGGGTCGATCCAGCCGCAACTTTTTTGGACAAAATAGACGCAACCATTTGCCCGCATGAATCCATTGCCAGTGGACGCTCTACTGCAATCAAAATATCATCCACAGGAGCGAGTTTGGCTGTGCCACCCCATGCCAGAAAAGCGCGTTCATGAGTGACAAGACGATGCATGGTTTCAGGACTCAGATCGACATTGGCCAATACTTCCATGGTGTCTGCTGTACCAGCCGGTGAGGTGATAGCGCGGCTGGAGGTTTTTGGCATCAACATGCCGTGTTCTGCGACAATGGGAACCACCAGCATGGTTGTTCGGTTGCCTGGAATACCACCAATGCAGTGTTTATCAACCACCAGTGGTTCATCCCAGTGCAATTGCTCCCCGGTTTGTAGCATAGCGCGGGTTAAATACAGCACTTCGTCCCGATCCAGTCCGCTTTCAGCGCAACCCACCAGATACGCTGCTATCTCGATTTTGGAATAGCGGTTTTTGATGATGTCTTCATTAATTGCCAGATAATCTTCAAACTGTAAACGTTCCCCGCTTATTTTTCGGTGTACGGCCTTGATTGACTGCGGTGCTCTGGCATGAGCGACTGTTACAGCACTCCCTTCAGACACGGCAAATTGCTCGAAGACTTGTTCGCTTAGTCCGAGTTGTTCAGGTGTAATAATCGATGCATCATCAACAATGTTGAGAACGGCGATCACTGAATTGCCGTTCTGAGCAAAACTGACTTCGATCTTATTTAATGCCTGAAACCCTTCACTGCGATACAACGCACAATCACGGTGTAAATAGGCGACATTTTCCTTGTAAGTATCAATCGCTACACGGCGTAGTTTTAATGTTGTGGTCTCCATGAAAACCTCTTTAGGAATAGGGTTCACGTTACTGTCATATACAACACAGGTATCGACACAATACTTAAATAGGCTTCTAAAAAAGGTGTTATAGATAAATGATGGTTTGTCTAACTATAAACACCATTACCAAAATCAAATGCTCTTCACTAGGAGGCTGTCCGAGAATAGAGAGCCTCCTAGTAGTATTTCAATGTGATATTGCCTAAAAACAAGTCGATTTCCACATCAATTAACATCTGACAGCCGAACAATGAATTTCCTGTTCATAGGCACTCTCAACACTCTCAACACTCTCAATGAAATATTGAATATTTATGAGAAAGCACTTTAATATTAGGCAATATCATATTGAAATACTACTAGTTGATTATTAGTCCAAAGGAGCATTGATGCTTGATTACTCCATAACAACATTAGATCATTAAATCTAGTGTTATCTGAATGACAAATATCAATGCGATTTGCACTGCAAACTACGATGCTGGTAACAGTTATAAGAGATTTAAGACATTGATAGGAAAAGGGTGTACGAAATGGGAAAATTGCGACAAAAACTAGCTGAAACTGCAGCACTCAATCAGTTGCTAGTAGAACAATATCCGGTAGAAAGCAAAGCTTTTGGCAATTTTGTTTACAAGGCAGAATTCGGTAAAGCCCTGAGCTTGCAAAGCAAAGAATTGATCAATGTTGCTTTATCCATCGCTTCACAATGTTAATCATGCATTGCTATTCATGTGAACCAGGCTGTACTAGCCCGCATTTCTCATCAGACGGGTGAGTAATGCGGGGGAAGGAGAAGTTGACTGGTAAATCATTGATCATTGATCATTGATCTTTAATCAATGATTGGTAACCTTCTGCATCTAATAATTCGTCTAACTCAGTCAAAGTTTCCGCTTTGATTTTGAATAACCAGGTTTCATATGGCGTTTCGTTCACCGTATCAGGCTCATCTGTTGCTTTTTCATTTCGCTCTAAGACAGTGCCTGTAACCGGGCTGTACAAATCAGAAGCAGTTTTGACTGACTCCACGACTGCACATGATTGCTGTGCTTTGACAAGGGTTCCTGGTTCCGGTAGCTCAAGAAATACGATGTCTCCTAATTGTTCTTGAGCAAACTCGGTAATTCCTACAACGACAATAGTGTCATTTTCAACTTTGGACCACTCGTGGGTGGCAGCATATTTTAATTCTTCAGGTAATTCTGGCATGAGGATTCCGTGCGTTGGTGATTATGTTAAGTACCCGATCATAAATATTTTAACATTTTACTTGTCTTTTTTATCATCTTCGGCGTTGCATAAACAGTTACATAGCCCACTATGCGCCTATTGATGCGTCTTGAAGATGAAAAAAAATCCTGC
>JAZGEP010000347.1:0-8819 GCA_036478815.1 Methylococcales bacterium | reverse complement strand
GAATTTTGACTTGTCTTTTTGTCCGTCTTCCGCGTTGTAGAAACAGTTGCGTAGCTTGCTATGCGCCTATTTCTACGCTTTGAAGACGAACAAAAATCCTGCGTCAAACTTTCGTATATTATTAAATCCTCGCTCCTAAGCGTAGGTTGATTATCAATAAAATGTTGTGGTTGATCCTGGAATTTAGAGCCAACCCACATCATCAATGCAATGACGATACCGAAAAACAACCAGCCATAAACAAAGTGATCAATCCCGGTAGCCAGTTCCATATTACTAAAATGTCCAATCAATACAATCAGATAAGCTCTTAAACTATTAGCTATTATTGGCGTGATAATAGAGGCAGCGGTGAATAGCAAGCGCTTGTGCCAGCTTGAATAGCTAAAATAGGCAAATAGAATTCCAACAGTGAGTGATGCAATCAAATAGCGAACCCCACTACAAGCTGCGACAACAGACCAATGTCCAGTGGGGAGCATGAAAAACAGTCCGTTTCTGTAAACCGGAATCCCTGTCAGACGCAAGACCATGACTGTAAAATCTGCAGTCATTTCCATCATCGGTTTAATTAGAAAATCACCAAACGGAACGGCTAAATACAAAAACAATAAGGGAAATAATAATTTCTTGTAGACAACACCACCTAGAATTGTCCAGACGAAAATCTGAATCATTGAGATCAATGCAAATTGTTGAATACCGATCAGCCCAACCTGGTTGGCAATTAACCAGATCAGTGATATTACAAGCAGCGCCATGATCCCTTTGATTGTTGGCATGGGAATCGTTGTCCTGATCGAATCTCTCAATGTCCATATGATCCAGATGCTGATAGGGAAGATAGCGAATCCATGCGTGTAAGTGCCTATATTCCACCAGGTCGAAATCATTGAAGACAGTGTTTGCCAATGCATCGTTAACAGCAGTAACACACTTAGAACAAGGCATGGCAGAAACGAATTCCAAAGTTGGTTTGTAGAATTAGCAGGCGAGATATGATTCATTCGATATTGTCAGAAAAAGTGTCTATAAATTACGTGGCTGGATCAGGTTCAACGCCTAAACTCAGTGATTCTTACGATCCTGTTCATTCAGTTTTCTGCTATTTATATGAGAGTATACATAATCTGTTTGGAACAAATTAACCCCATTGTTATCCAATTTGGATGGTAGTCACTATGCATGTTATTTTTATCCATCACTGCAAATGCTGCTAATTCCCTGTAGAATTCATCTCAAAAGGATACGGTTTAAGTAATGAAGAATTTTTTATTGATCGTTAGTTTACTGCTTAGCGCATCGCCTTTACACGCACAAAGTAGCGATGCAACTCAGCAGTTAAAAGCATTTACCAGTAAAACTCAACATCTCAAAGCCGATTTCAGCCAGTCATTGTTGCAAAATTCAATGGCAACTGATCTACAACCCAAGACTGGGGTGTTTTATTTGTCTCGCCCAGGATTGTTCCGCTGGAACTACCTGAAACCGTATTTGCAAGAAGTTGTTTCCAACGGCAAAAAAGTCTGGTTTTATGATGTTGATCTGGAACAAATAACGGTCAAAACCATCACCAAAGCCTTGTCAATGGGGCCTGCACTGTTATTGAGTGGCGAAAGTTCAATCGCTGATCGTTTTACACTGCAGCAATTACCTACGAGTGAAGGTGTGGCCTGGCTAAAACTACTCCCCAAAGAAAAAACCAGTGGCTTTAAATCAATTCGAGTTGGTTTAAAAGATAATCTACTCATCGAAATGCTAATGGAAGATGATTTCGATCAAATCACTCGCATCAGCTTTTCAAACATAGACATCAATCCACAAATCAAACCAGAACTTTTCGATTTCAAGATACCAGCAGGTGTTGATGTGATAGAAGATTGATATGACAGCAAGCCAACATCAACCATTGGCTGAGCGCATGCGGCCATGCAGTCTGGATGGCTTTTTCGGACAAACACACTTACTAGCACCCGGCAAGCCATTGTTCGAAGCGATTGAAAATGGTGTACTGCACTCAATGATATTGTGGGGTCCTCCCGGCACTGGAAAAACCACCTTGGCGCGTGTGATTGCGCATCAATCTGACTCACAATTTATCCCGATTTCAGCGGTACTCGCAGGAGTCAAAGAAATTCGTGCAGCGGTTGCCAGCGCGCAACAGCATCGTGATCAATCTGATGGAAATAGTATTGTTTTTGTAGACGAAGTACATCGTTTTAATAAAGCGCAACAAGATGCTTTCCTGCCTTTTGTGGAAGACGGGACATTTTATTTTATCGGCGCGACCACTGAAAATCCTTCATTTGAAGTCAATAATGCGCTGTTATCTCGCGCTAGAGTCTACGTTTTAAAATCACTGTCTGATGACGACTTGCTGGAAGTCATTGCACATGTGATCACCACAGAAAGTGAAGCAATCAAATTCCCGATTGAGCTGCAAAAGCAATTTGCCGCCCAGGCTGATGGTGATGCGCGTCGACTGTTGAATCTGATGGAGTTAGCAATCCAGCTTGCAATTGATGCTGATTCAAGTCAAATTATCATCACCCAGACGATTGCCAAAGCAGTCTTTGAAGGCAGTGTACGCCGTTTCGACAAGGGTGGCGAAGAATTTTATAACCAGATTTCAGCGCTGCATAAATCAATTCGGGGCAGTGCCCCGGATGCTTCCTTGTACTGGATGTGTCGCATGCTGGATGGCGGCTGCGATCCACACTATATAGCACGTCGCCTGATCAGAATTGCCAGCGAAGACATTGGTAACGCTGACCCACGTGCGTTAACATTAACCCTGGATGCAGCTCAAGTCCAAGAGCGACTGGGTAGTCCCGAAGGTGAGTTGGCGCTCGGACAGGCAGTGACCTATCTGGCGGTTGCACCAAAAAGTAACGCAGTGTATCGCGCTTATCAAGCAGCCCAACATGATGCTGAAAATACCGGTAGCCTGCAAGTCCCGGTGCATTTACGCAACGCGCCAACCGGTTTAATGAAAGAGCTGGGTTATGGCAAACGTTATCGCTATGCACATGACGAACCTGATGCGTATGCAGCCGGAGAACAGTATTTTCCAGATGAAATGGAAACACAACAGTATTATCATCCAGTTGAGCGAGGACTGGAGATTAAGATCAGCGAGAAATTACAACGATTGGCTGCAATTGATGCAAAAGCCAGTAGAAATATCAACAATGGCTAATTAACTCAATATCCATTTATTAAAGATTAATAGTTGCTACTCAGCGTAATCCGTGACTGCTCAGATTGCCCTCTGTTTTGTTCAAGAGCAAGGCGAAAGCGCGGAGTTTATAGGTATAAATGAGCACTTTCCAGACAGCGATTGGACAAAACAGAGGGTAAGCTGAGTAGTTACGATTAATACTGCTTTGCCAGATCATTAATGTAGCGTTGTATGCACCATTGCCATAACAAATGGGCAATCAACCGCCAATTGGTGCGTACAACGCACCCTACAGAAATCAATTGTGTAAACCGCGTTCTAATTTGACAAAGTAGAATTACCAAAACCAGCATTTAAAAAGGATTATAACAATGGCATCAAATAACATAGGAACAGTGAATTCATTATGGCGATATCCGGTTAAATCAATGATGGGAGAGAGTTTACAATCATCTGCCTTCACTGAGAAAGGATTGCTTGCAGATCGAAGTTTTGCATTAATCGATACCGAAACCGGAAAAGTAGTCAGTGCAAAAAACCCGAAAAGATGGCCGAATATGTTTTCTTTTCAATCGCGTTGTCTGCAGTCACCGGGTTCAGATCATGGTAATGCTGTCATTGAAATCACATTGCCGGATAGCACCACAGTGAAGAGTGACGACAGCAATGTCAACACTGTCTTGTCAAAAGCATTGGGGCGTGATGTGCAATTGATATCACAGGTTCCCAACAAGCCGCAGCTTGAAGAATACTGGCCTGATATTGAAGAACTTGATAACCGGGATATTGTGACTGATGAAGACATGCCGGTTGGGACATTTTTCGATCTGGCCATTGTGCATTTATTGACAGAATCTACACTCAATGAATTGCAGCGACTCTATCCTCAAGGCCAATTCGAAGTACGCCGATTTCGACCAAATGTACTGGTTAACACAACGCAAACTGGTTTTGTAGAAAATGACTGGATAGGAAAAACATTAGCGATTGGTGATGTCTTGCTCAAAGTCACTGATCCATGTCCACGCTGTGTGATGACCACATTGCCACAAGGTGACTTACCAAACGATACAAAAATTCTAAGAACTGCAGCTCAGCATAATAATGCGCATGTCGGAGTGTATGCCGATGTGATTCAAGCAGGAACAATCAATTGCAATGATCAAATTAGTATTGCTGGTTAACATTTAGGAGCGAGAATTTAATCACTTCCGAATCTTGACTTGTCTTTTTGTCCGTCTTTGGCGTTGTAAAAATAGTTGCGTAGTCAGCTATGCAGCTATTTTTACAACGCCAAAGATGAGAAAAAAGACAAACAATAATGTTAAATGAATCATGATCAGGCACTTATGTGTCGCTCCAGCGTCACAGGGCGCAGAAGTGTCCTTGTATGAATTCTCATGGATACCGTGGTAGTCAGTCTAAAATAACAAGAAGACAGATTTAAAAAAATGGCAGCAACAAAACACAAACAAATCACAGAACCTGATAACAAGGGTTTTCAAGTCAGAATCGTAAGAAACAAAAAAGAATACAGTCGCTATTTTGCTCATCAAATATGGGGTGGTAAGCGTAAATCATTAGATAGTGCAATCAGTTGGCGCGATCAATTGTTGGTTTTATTTCGGGAAAAAAACAAATATCGTCAACAAACAACACTACCATCAAATAAAAAATCGACAGGCGTTCTCGGTGTCTCAAGGTCAGTTCAATATGATAAAAGAAGAGATATCCATTATTTGGTTTATAGTTGTCATTGGCGAAAAAATGGAAATGGTCATACAAAAACTTTTCATGTTGGGAGGGCAGGAGAAGTCAGTACAGACGAAGAGCTCCATGCGTTTCGAACGGCAGTATTGTTTCGAAAAGAGTATGAAATGTTTAAAGACGAAGGGATAGAAGAACGTTTTTCTCCAGATAGATATAAGTTTTGGAGAAAAGAAAGGCTGTATGGTGAACAAATATTCTATAGCACAACAACGACTTAGGAACGTGCATGGAATAACTTGAACAATGATGGCGCAGGATTTTTGTTTCTGACGAAATGATCTCAAGAGGCGCATCGTTGTTCTACGCAACGATTGAGATCGTTTTGTCAGGAGCAAAAAGACCAGCCACAATGTTCAAGTTATTCCATGCACGTTCCTTAACACGTTGCAGCATACTGTTGTTCTGTAATAGTCGCACTATACAGCACCTGCCTTACAGCTAATACCACCTCCTCTGCAATGATGCGATTACCATCTGCGAAGAGTCAACACACATATGAGATATTGAGATAACACAATGAACACGACCTCTCAAACTGAGACGCTGACCGAACGCCAACAGCGAGAACTTGATTACCATCGGGAACATGCCAAAAATTACCAGTTTATGCTCGAAGATGAATTTCCATTCGAAGTGACTCAGCAGACTCCGCAAACCAGACGATGGTGGAATGCATATTGGGAAATGTTCTGGTTTCTCCAGCATCAAAATGTTAACCAGAAAAAAGTAATGATTGTTGGTTGTGGGTTTGGCGATGATGCATTACGCTTGGCTAAAATGGGCGCAGACGTTTACGCTTTTGACTTAAGCCCCGAGTCTTTAGGCATCGCCAAACAAGTTGCAGAAAGAGAAAAGCTCTCAATCAATTTTGCACAAATGCCCGCTGAGAAATTGACCTATGACTCGGACTTTTTTGATTTAGTCCTGGCACGAGATATTTTGCATCATGTCGATATTCCAGAAACCATGCAAGAGATAGTGCGTGTATCAAAAAACGGCGCATTATTCATTTACGATGAAGTTTACTCCCATTCGTTTACAGATAAAATTCGACACTCAACCCTGGTAGAAAAAAAGTTATATCCAATGATGGAGAGCTTTGTTTACGACAATCGAAACCCATATATCACAGAAGACGAGCGCAAATTAACCGAAAACGACTGTGATACGATCAACCAAGCATTAGATCGAATAGTGATGCGCAAGTATTTTTACTTTATCGTCAACAGAGTCATTCCAGAAAAATACGATATTCTCAACAAAGCTGACAGGGCAATCTTAACAGTCTTTGGCTATTTAGGCAGATACTTGGCAGGGCGTGCTCTGGTAGCTGGTGCTATCGACAAATCAAAACCATCACGCTGAAAATATTCAGGTTTACTCATGAATAATGGGTTTGATTAATCAATAGGGCGCCTGTTAAGGAGTGAGAATTTAATAACTTCGGCAACTTATTAAATCCTCACTCCCAAGAGTCTGGAAATAAATAAGTCACCTTTTTTACATCTCATCTTCAATCGCAAAATCCTCAGCGTAGCACACAACGCCTGCAGTTTTACTCAATACAGATCAACAAAATCCAATCTAAATCCAGGATGTAAAAAACGACTTATTTATTTCCAGATTCGAAGTTTCATCAGACTAGTAGTCTTTCAATGTGATATTGCCGGGTATAGGGAGTTGAGAAGTGGTTAGCTGCTAGGCGCACGAGAGCAGGACTAGCAGGCTAATCCAAACGAGTGCAACAACACAGATGACCATTTATCGACTTTCTATACCCGGCAAAATCACATTGAAAGACTACTAGATGTTATCGACAAAGAACGATTCCTCATAAATTCCACACCCGAAAGTGAGCGAAGCGTATTTGATCATGATATATCACGAAACTTGTGATATATCGCAACTCAAAGCTTCGAGTTCATTTTATGTTAAAAATCATATAATATTATTTTACTTATATAATTCAACGTGTTGATGAAATTATTGGTTGATTGTAAAAACTTTGGCACAGCTCCTGCAAATATACAATTGTAGTTCGTAATAACTACGAGATGTTATTAAACCTAATAGACCTTATAAAGGCAGGAGAAAGACGATGAAAAGTAAATTTAAACTAGCTGTTGTATCTGTTGTTGCAATATCTGCGTTAGCTGTATCAAGTGCATCAATAGCAAATTCAAATTTTTATAAAAAATTACGCACCCAAATTGGTGCTGACAATAATTCTATACAAAATCCATTTGTTCAGCCACAGGATCCGGCATTGTCTGGTGGTGGTCGAGATCAAACCATGCAATTCGGTGATGTCATTTTCGGTACTAGGCGTGACGACCTGCAAATTGGCGGATTAGGCACTGATATCTTTGCGGGTGGCGGAGGTAATGATGTCATCATTGGCGGTGTTGAACATTTCAATCCTTCTAACCGTGATCGGGCATTTGGCGGCAGAGGTAATGATATCTTTATCTGGAAACCTGGCGATGGATCAGATCTATGGAATGGTGGGCCAGGCCTTGACGTAGTTGTCTTTGGAGTAATTGGTGAGGTTGTCGATGGCAATGTAGAATTCAAGGTTCTCAACGATCAACTAACCGGAGAAGTTGCGATTGATCCGATAACATACTTGCCATTAGTTGATGTTTCTAACTCTCCAGGCTTTTGTGATGTTATTGATGATTCATATAGCCCAGAAGCGAAAGCAGAATTGGATGCATTGAATCTTGATCATTTAGTGCGTTTTTCTCTTAGAAAACAAGCGAATGAATTTGAAACTGAGGTTCAAAATACAGATAACGGACTTCGTGTCACCTTGCATTTGAAAAGTGTTGAAATCCTGGTGTGCACTAATCGTGATGGAGGCCAAATTGAAGTCGTCGATCTAACATCCACACCGCCAAGAGTGATTGCAAATGGTGTGAGTGTGCGTGAATTACGACCTTATATTAGAAGCTTACGCTTAAGAAAACGTCTTGAAGGGATGATATTTTAATCCGTCATAACTACATTGATCGTAGTAATAAATTGATAAGGAGCGAGGATTTAATACGATGCGAAAGTTTGATGTAGGATTTTTGTTCCTCTTCAAGGCGTAGGAAGAAAGGGTGTCATGTCTTGCAATCATGCAATTTCAGAATTAGATATTGGATTGCAAGACATGGTACTGTTCTCGTTTGAAAAATCAGATTTTTTTAGGTGGTGATGCATTTGTTGAACGAACCAGCCGAATGATTGATAATGACAAAGATATCTTAGTGACATACCTGCATTTCAGCGACGGAGCGTTCCAAGGTCTCTGTAATATTATGCTGATAACATTCCTGGTCGTAATACAGCCATTATTAGTACCTACAAAAGTAGTGGTTATTCAATGAAAGAAATTGGTGAATATTTCAGTTTATCTCAACTCAATGGTCAGTCGAATACTAAACAATTCAAAATTCAAGATCTGACACATCGTAGTTCGACACATTGTAGTTCGACACATCGTAGTTCCTATTCAGGTTACTCTTAGGCCTACTTGGTCGTCGATGTTCAATCCGGTGGCCAATGGTCAATTATTTTATCAAAAGTCCAAGAAACCATTTTTTCAATCGAATCTAGCTCTTTTGGTTGGAATCGTTATGTTAATCTACTCACCAATATCTCTCAAAACTGTTTCAATAATTGCATCCCCAATGTAATACCCTTCTTTGCGCAAGGCATATAAAATATCTTTTGCGGAGAAAATATATCCTTGAATTTCCCCCAAAGCAATAACAGCGGCTGTACCGATGATGGTTGTTTTATGATATTTAGCTTCTGCCCGTCCTGCCTGATCATCTATGATAAGAAGCGTGTTTTCGTGTGTTTGTCGAGCAAGATATAT
>JAZGEP010000346.1:0-6964 GCA_036478815.1 Methylococcales bacterium | reverse complement strand
TTAAGGTGATACCAAGTCGTATGTGTAGGTTGGTGGTGAGGAGCGAACCCCAACAGCATTTGATTGAAATTGTTGGGGTTCGTTCCTCACCACCAACCTACACATATTTTTGGTATCACATTAAAATCTAGAGTTTTTTAACCCATTATTATTTAAGTCCTGATATCAGGAATTCTGAAATTGAGGTAACGCTTACTGGTCAAATTAATTGGCTATTCAAAATGATTTTGTAACGATGTAAATATAGTCTGCATAATGGTGCTTTTGCTTCTCTCTCAAACAGCTGATACCAATCAAATCCTATGAGTTCGGCAATTCATCAAAACATTTCAAAGATTCGCCGCGACTATAATTCCTGGGTAGCCAATGAAACCATGGAAGATTATGCGTTGCGTTTTGCTCCGCGCAGTTTCCGCAAGTGGTCAGAATTTCAGGTTGCCAGCACCGCCTTTGGTTCAACCTCGTTTCTGGTATTGGAGGCGATTGGTGGTTTTCTATCGATTAACTACGGTTTCACCAATGCTTTCTGGGCAATTCTGACTGTTGGATTGATCATTTTTATTACCAGCTTTCCGATCAGTTATTACGCTGCTCGCTACAATATTGATATCGATTTACTGACCCGCAGCGCTGGATTTGGCTATTTCGGCTCAACAATTACGTCATTAATTTACGCGTCATTTACCTTTATCCTGTTTGCGCTGGAAGCCTCGATCATGTCTTTGGCGATTCAGCTGTATTTCCAGATACCTCTCGCGATTGCGCATATTATCAGCGCAGTGATTGTTATTCCGATAGTCACCTTTGGCATCACCACCATCAGTCGATTGCAATTATGGACAATGCCAATTTGGCTGGTGTTGCTGGTGATCCCCTATTGTGCGGTGATTTACAAAGAACCCCAAGCGATCCTTACACTCAACGCTTATTTCGGGATAGCAGCCACTGGTCAGGACTTTAACTGGTTGTTGTTCGGTAGCGCCGCGACGATCGCTTTTTCAATGGTTGCGCAAATAGGTGAGCAGGTAGATTTTTTACGTTTCATGCCTGAGAAAACCAGGCAAAACCGGGTGCGCTGGTGGGCTGCGACCATTATTGCTGGCCCTGGTTGGATCGTTTTTGGTGTGGCTCGACAGTTAGGTGGTGCTTTGCTCGCCCATCTTGCTATTAGTCAAGGTGTGCCAGCGGAGCATGCGCATGAACCCACTCAAATGTATTTCATCGCTTATAGCAAAGTGATTGATAACCCAGAATGGGCGCTGGCAATCACCACATTGTTTGTGATTATTTCTCAGGTAAAAATCAACGTTACCAATGCCTATGCTGGATCATTAGCCTGGTCGAATTTCTTTTCCCGACTCACCCATAGTCATCCGGGGCGGGTTATTTGGTTGTGGTTTAATGTTTTAATTGCCTTATTGCTGATGGAATTTGGCGTATTCGGTGCGTTGGAAAAAGTGCTGGGGCTGTTTTCCAATGTATCCATTGCATGGATCAGCGCTGTGGCAGCAGAACTGCTGATCAACAAACCGCTTGGGCTAACCCCAAAAATAGTAGAATTCAAGCGCGCTTATTTGCCCGATCTTAATCCAGTCGGCATTATTTCCACTCTGTGTGCATCAATTATCGCGATATTGGCTTATCTCGGGGCGTTCGGTGAATATGCGCAAGCTTTTTCTGCTTTTATTGCATTGGGAATTGCGTTTACCCTGGTTCCAACGATTGCCTGTTTTACCAATTACCGCCATTATCTGGCACGCGCCCGTCATTACAAGCATGAGATTGTGACGCGCCAATGTTGTATCTGTAGAAATTCCTTTGAACATGAAGATATGGCGTATTGTCCTGCCTATCAAGGCAGTATCTGTTCATTGTGCTGTTCACTGGATGCGCGTTGTCTGGATGCCTGTAAACCAGGTGCCCGAATTGATGACTATCTGGTGAAAATTGCCAATTGCTGTCTGCCTTTACGTATGTCTTTAAGTTCAAGACTACGTTTAATTCGATTTGCGTTATTATTCGGATTTTTGGCAATGCTTACCTTAATTTTTATCGGCATTATTTATTTCCAGGATTTACTGATTGCTGAACCCAATAGCCCTTCATTTCATCTTCTGCTGAATAATTTTGTCAAGGTTTATAGCTCTACATTGGTGTTCATTGGTTTGTGTACCTGGTGGTTGATTTTAAGTGATGAAAGCAGACGTGTAGCGCATGATGAAACAGCAAAACAGACGCAATTGCTGTTAACAGAAATAACGGAACATAAAATAACTGACAGCAAATTACAAAAAACCATGCAAGTTGCTGATAATGCCAACATTGCCAAGAGCAGGTTTCTGAGCAATATGAGTCATGAGTTACGCACACCGCTGAATTGTATCGTCGGCTATTCGCATATTTTGCATAAAGACCCGACAATGCCAGAACACAGACGCGAAGCAGTGGAAATTTTGAAGCGTAGTGGTGAGCATTTGTCATCATTGATTGAAGATATTCAGGATATCGCTGGCATCGAAGCGCGTAAGTTTGAAGTCCGCTATCAAACAATCGGTTTTCCCGTATTCATTGAGCATCTAGTCAATATTTTCAGAACTCAAACCGAAGACAAAGGACTGATCTTTCGATGCCAGGTAGTCGATCAATTACCGAATAAAATTCGCGGTGATGAAAAACGTATCAGACAAGTGTTGATTAATTTGCTCAACAATGCGATTAAATTTACAGCTACTGGTGAAATAATCTTCCGTATCAGTTATCGAAGTGAGGTTGCCAGCTTTCAAATAATCGACAGCGGCGAAGGTATCGAACAACAATACATTGAAGAAATATTTCAACCGTTTACGCGTTTTAGTCAATCCACGGGAAATGCTGTTGTCGGTAGCGGCCTGGGATTAACAATCAGTAAAATTCTGACTGAATTAATGGGCGGGGAGCTGACTGTTAGCAGTATTGTAGGCAAAGGTTCCAGGTTTAGCGTACGGCTCTTGCTGCCTAATGTGAAAACAGTTGTAGAAACACCAGAAGACGATAATATCATCGGTTTTCAGGAAGCCACCAAAAATATTCTGGTTGTCGATGATCAACATGAACAGAGTAATCTAATCGTCACCTTGCTGGAGCCGTTAGGCTTTCAAGTTGAAAAAGCCGAGTCTGGTGAGCGATGTCTGGCAATGGTACAAACGCTGATGCCAGATTTGATTCTGCTTGACTTGGCAATGCAAGGCATTGGTGGAATGGAAACAGCCACGCGACTACGCCAACATAGTGCTTATATGCCGATTCTGGTGTTAAGTGCAAATACTTATCCAGCAGACAGACAAGCTGCAATTGATGCCGGTTGTAATGGTTTTCTGAGCAAACCGTTACAAATAACAGACTTGCTTGATACACTCAAACTACACTTGTCACTTAACTGGATATATCAAGGCAAGCAACCGCAACCAACCACTACATCAGCCGATCAACCAATGATACTGCCGCCAACCAACATCATCAATCAGTTAATTCAATACGTACGCATTGGAGACTTGTTAGGTTTGAAACAACAACTCAACGAATTAATTATTACCGACCCTGGCTATCAACCTTTTGCACTGCGTATTCGCGCCTTGGCGAATGAATTTCGTATCGGAGAGATTAAAACCATACTCAATAACCACAAGGTAAAACACACCAGCTAATGACTAAATTCGTTAGAAAGTTTACATCCTACTGTATGCAAACAGAGATCGTGTGATGGTGACTGAAAGCAATACTGTGGCAAAAGGCATCGTACTCATTGTTGATGATGCTCCGGGTAATCTGGCCGTTCTGTCAGACATGTTATCTGAAGCTGGGTACCGTGTTTTGGTTGCTACTGACGGACTTTCTGCGATAGAACAAATTGAATACCTGAAACCAGACATTGTTTTACTGGATGTGATGATGCCCGGAATCGATGGTTTTGAAACCTGCCATCGACTTAAAAATAACCAATCCACAGCACAGATTCCGATTATCTTCATGACCGGTTTAAGTGAGCTAGAAGATTTGTTAAAAGGCTTTGGCGAAGGTGCTGTGGATTATATAGTCAAACCCATCAGACCAGCCGAAGTACTGGCGCGAGTCGAAGCTCAATTACTCCAAGCCCGCAATATCCAAAGAGCGGAAGACACATTGAGCCATATCGCCTTTAGCGCCTTGGCATTTGATCGCTCAGGACTGATTACCTGGCTTACGGCAACCGCAGTAAAAGTACTCTACGATTGCTATCCAGAAATATTGATTGCAGGCCATGAAGTCAATAATGGAGATTACCTGCCGAAACCAATACTCGATCAAATTAGTCCACTGACTAAAGCGTCTGCATCAGTTGATGTAACGATTGCTAACGATATTCAAGTCGGGAGTGACTTTACCGGTAAAATTATTTCCTGCCATCACACAGACGAATACATGTTACTGATTCAAAAATGCACCCAAGAATGGGATCTTGATTCACTAAAAACCTCATTCGGGCTAACCGCAAGAGAAGCAGAAATCCTGATGTGGATATCAAGAGGCAAAACCAACAAGGAAGTCGGTATGATATTAAATACCAGCCCCAGAACAGTGAATAAACACCTGGAACATGTCTTTGAAAAACTGGGAGTTCCAACTAGAACTGCTGCAGTTGTTAAAGTGTTACAAAACGGGAACTCGCTTGGGAGCTAAATATTTATATTGAGGCAACTAACCATAATAATCAAAAGTAGCAACAACCACAACATAAAAGCGACATGATAATCTGTAACTGAAGTTTCCGAATTATTATTTTGTGGTAATATTGAGTGCGTGATCTATCTTAATGAAAAGTATCATGTTTTTCTTGTCTAGAAATGCGCTTGCATCATGATAATTAAATGGGGGTTTGCTATAAACAGTGCAACCACCGCTTACATTCAATCCCAGCACGCAGCTATTGCGTACACTTGATTTAAATAATCAGGAAACTTCAGATTTTTAACTGGGATAGATTTTTAGATGGGTATGCATAAAATTAATTGGGCTCTGCAGGAATGACCGAGTTACAGAAATATAAGGGTCAACTACAGATTGATGTTTTCGAGTTCAAAATCGAAGGTTCCTTTTTGGTGTGTTCGTAAAAAAACGGCTTATTGGCAATGAGCGAATGAATAGAAAAGAATATCAATGCTACTACAGCCCCTAATTACTCGATATCTTAGTAGAAACCATGAGAAGCCACTACCATACCTATCTAATAAAAGCACGGTAATATTCACATTTCAATCTGGATGTTTTTTTGTTCTAATTCCACATAAATTTATGTGCTGCCGTTCAGTTTACACTTAATGAAATCCGGATACGTGTCTCATGTGTGATTTATATGTTATCAAGTTTAGAAAAACTAGCCCAAGTTTACCGTTTTCAACTCAGAATTCTCTGTAAATCATTGATTCTTGCTTTGCGTCAAAAAACAAATAATATAAAAACAATGCCTTACAAATTCCAATCGTTTTGTGATGCCATAATATTCCTGAGAGTCATTGACTTCTCCTGCTTCAACATACACGGTAACCGTACTTTGCTTCGTCAAACCAAAATTAAAAACTGCGCTTCTTGGAAATAAAGAGCAGTCCACGTTTTTTCAACGATTGACAGCAATATGGTCAATCCCCTACCACTATAATCATAAAAGGAAACGATGTAGCGCTATAACGACGATAAAAAAATTATAACTAATTGTTTTTATGTATGTTTTTAAGAGTGGTTGGCAAGCTTTGGCTAGGATTGAAAAATAGTCTTCGTCAACTGAAATAGGCAAAAGGTAAGATAGCTGGATCTGGATAATGACTCGTTATGTTTCAAAAAAACATTGACAACCAACGTATTTCAGCTGACCACTTCCAAAATTTTGATCTCTCCTTAACGTAGAGCTGGTGTTGATATGTTGCTAGATAGAATTTTGCCTGGATATTTCAGATTACTATTTATGACGTATTTATCAGGTTTTATAATAAATATTTTTTATAAAACAATAGGTTATTCTTGTGTTACATTGTTATGCATCACAAGTGACGTAAAAAAATACGTCATTTATGATGTCTACTAAGCGTTATGTGTTTCGGGTTTGTTAATGACGAACATCCTATTAATAAACTTCAATTCTTAATGAGGAGTAAATAATGTTAATAAATATTCTCAGTTATCAGGGAATGACTATGCTCGATGCCATCGGCCCTTATGAAGTGTTAAGTAGGCTACCAGAAGCCCGTATTCAATTTGTGGCACTTGACTCCAAAGCTATCACCTCCGATGTTGGTTTTATGACCTTTCTACCAACATGTGATTTAGATTCTTCAGGTCAATCCGAAGTTTTACTTGTACCTGGCGGACCACCTGAATTTGTTATGCCAATGGCTCAAAACCCTAAAATTCAACAATGGTTGAAAAATCAGCATGAAGGTTCTCGTTATACAACTTCGGTGTGTACTGGTTCGCTTATTTTAATTGGAGCGGGCATTCTTACAGAAGGTGGTGTGTCATCGCACTGGGATGCAGCTAAAGCTATTGAAAGTATGGGACTTACTTATACTGGAAAGCGCATAACCCAAACTGGCAAAGTATTTACAGCAGCGGGTATATCCGCAGGTATAGACTTGGCTCTGGCACTCAGTGCTGAAATTGCAGGTCAACCTACAGCGCAGGCTATTCAAGTGGGTATTGAATACGATCCAGCTCCTCCATTTCCTTATGCTATTGATGACCCTGAAATCAAAGAAGAAGCAATCACTTTGCTGGAATCAGCGGTAAGTAATCGCTAAGTTTGCATTTTTGTATCGTAACCATGAAAAACACACATAACGAATAAGGATAGATTGTGAGAGCGAAGCGAGCCACAATCTTATCCAGTTGTTGAACAAGCCCGGAGAAGATCGAGCACGCTTATTATAAGCAAATAGATGGTTTGGGATTAACACGA
>JAZGEP010000345.1:0-3457 GCA_036478815.1 Methylococcales bacterium | reverse complement strand
ACATAACGCAGACGACCGAAAGTACCCATGATTGCAGATGGCCCAGGATCATCACCTTCCAGCAAAATCTTTTCCCAACGCGGTTGATCCACTTGCATATTCAATACATAGATCGACCGCCCTCCAGCCCAGGCAACAAAAACATCAGCATCAGGATCATAGTCAATGCCAGGTCCATCTGAAAATTCAATTTCATTGTCACCTGTCGTAATCAATTTGTGATAGATGGCCTTTTGTTCTGAACCTTCTCCAATAAGGTCATAGTAGGATGGAGAAATGACAAAATCAGCAGATCCACCGATGACAACCAGTTTTTTGTGCTCATAGTCATAAGCAGCCGTACTGTGCACGCTGGTTTGACTGACATTGTTATCATCTGTAAGCAGTGTCCATTCTTTACTAGCAGGATCGAATTTTTTTAGTCGTCTATTTCCATGGGCATAAATTGATCCAGTGATTGGATCACGTACTGAAAACACGTCCAAACCCTGGAGGATATTTGCTGGCCGCGCAGTGATATCAGGATTAAGCTCAGGCAAAGTATTATTCCAGCGACGATGCTCAGTCCAACTCTTCTGTGCTGCATCAAACGACCATGTCGCTGCCGAAACAAACCCACCTTGCCAAACCGCTCCACTATAAGCCCATAAGCTACCCTGCTCACCCATTTCAGGTATAAATTGCAGGGTGTCTAATGTATGCCTGGAGGCTGGAACAAGGATGTTTGGTGTACTTGGAGAATCCATCAAATATTCAATAGACCCCATACCTGCACAATGGTTACCACCTCTCATATCACATTGATCCGGCAACGGGCTTGGTAAGTTTAGATGCTCCCATCCAGGATTCGGACCACTCAAGTTATAGGCATAGACTTCATTTCCAGCATAGTCTGCATGGCCTCCACCCCACACTAACATTCGATTCGCTTGTGCATCAAAAGCCGCACCATTCTCAGCATTGATCAGCCCGGCACAATAAAAATTCCACTTGTAATTAGGAGCCGCCAAATAAGCATGCTCTGGATCAACATCTGTCTCTGTAGGACAAGCTCGAAGAAAATCAAGCTGAGATCCTGGCACCGCCACCCAACGTCCTAGTGGTACACTGGCAATAATCTTAAGAATGCTATCATGGCCTCTAGAGGATCTAGGCACAATTGAATCCGTCAATGGCTCAAGAGCCTCCGAGAGATCACTGATTGGCACGACTTCTTCTGGAGCATCTGCAACAACTGGTTCTTGATTTTGAGAAGGGGCTGGTGCTGTCTGATCTACTAGCAGATCTTCAGCTGTTTCTGAGGTGACGCTTGAGGGTGTTGATATTTCAGGTGTGCTTGCAGCAATAGGCTCTGACTGTACAACATCCAGTAACGAGACAAAGCCAAAGTCGATGTCACCAACGGTTGTTGAAATATCATTTGTCGTCGTATAGATTGTGCAACCATAGTTAGGAGAAGCATCATTGTCAATGCTCTCATTTTCTCCAGCGCGATATTTGGTAATCTTGTATTCACTAGCATAACGGTCGATATCCACACAGACAATATAATCTGAAGCCGGCAATTCGTTAAACTGGTATTGTCCAGTATTATCTGTCACAGCCCAATTGATCACAGTGTTCTGATAATCATACAAACTAAGGGCTATCCCACCAAGACCAGGCTCATTGGCATCATCCAGGCCATTTTGGTTAACATCTAACCAAGCACGGCCAACAATCGAACTTGCTGAGGCCATTTGAGAAAATAAAAGATTAGAGGCAAGCGTGATTAAAATCACAATTATTTTTAGTGACTGCATTGCATTCCCATAGCGTAAATTTGAAATTTTTATCTGGCCCGTAGTTCTCACCAGCCCATTGAATGTACGAGTGATTTTATTCGGCCTGAAAGATACATCGTTATTCCATTCCTTCATAAAATCCCTTCTAAACCCAAAGAGCGACGCATTCGTCTCATCAACTTGTGAGAAATGCGGGCTAGACATAAACGATTTATCGACAGTGCCATCCCAGGTCACTGAGCTCAAAACCCAATGAAGATTTTCTCAAAGTCAGAACTCTAATATGCAATATAGTTCCTGAAAATATAAAATAATTGCTAACGATTCAGCTTATCCACTATTAATTCAACAGCTGTGTTAATAACTATTCATTGACACATGTAAACTGCGTGCTTTCGCTTAATGCTTGTACATAAGCGGGCATTCTGAACAATTACAGATTACGCTGAGGAGCGAGGATTTAATAACTTCCAGATCTTGAGGCAGGATTTTTGTTCGTATTCAAGGCGTAGAAACGGGCGCATAGCTGGCTACGCAACTGTTTTTACAACGCGGAAGACGGACAAAAAGACAAGTCAAGATCAGGAAGTTATTAAAGCCTCGCTCTTGAGCAATGACAATAGCTCTAAAGCTTCCTCAACTTCAGCCGACTCAAACAGTGGGTAATATTTAAAATTAAGAGAGGGAAGGATTAACAATGAATCGTTGGAAAGCATCCGCGACACACTTTGCTATTTGTATCGCCATCGCAGCAGCCATACTGGTGTTAATGTTACTAGCCTGGTTTCCACCACCCTATTTTTCAGCCCAAGGCGGCAAAGAGCTGTTGCTATTGATTGTTAGTGTGGATGTTATTCTTGGACCACTCATTACTCTAGTCATTTATAAGCACGGCAAGAAAGGATTAAAGTTTGATCTGGTAGTCATTGCATTATTGCAGCTTAGTGCCTTGGGTTACGGCATTGTTGCTATCTCGGAAGCCAGGCCAGTATATCTGGTCTATGCGGTTGATCGTTTTGATTTAATCAATGCCAGAGATATCGACCCAGCAGATATGCACAAAGCCACATTGAATGAATTCAAATCATTCCCGCTTGCTGGTCCAAAATTGATTGCAGCAAAACTGCCTGAAGACATTCAAGAACGTAATGATTTAATATTTTCATCAATGTCCGGAGGAGCTGACATTACTGCACTACCAAAATACTTTGTACCATACCTATCGTTAAAACAGGATGTTATTGATCATCTCAAACCACTGTCTAGATTAACAGCCAGTGCAAAACAATCAAATATCAATTTGCAACAGGTTGTGCAAAACACAGGACTGACAGAAAATGAACTGGGATATCTACCGATAAGTACATCAAAAAGTTATTTAGCAGCCATAGTCAACCGTAAATCTGCTGAAATCATGGATGTTATCCCGGTTGATCCTTGGGTTTAAAGTAACTCGCAATTAATAACAGGCCACATATTGCGCAGGCCGTTTGTTTATCAAAATACTAGGAGGCTTGTCCGAGAATAGAGAACCTACTGCGGAAAAGCTGAATTTGGCCACATTTTCCCCTTATTTTCGTTAAATAGCACAACTATTCGCCTCAAATAATGGAAAAACGTGACTCAAATCAGCTTTCCCTCGCTACGGCGTCTATTCTCGGACAACCTCCTAG
>JAZGEP010000344.1:0-10568 GCA_036478815.1 Methylococcales bacterium | reverse complement strand
ACGCTTTCTTCAGCGGCCATTGCTTGTGGCATAAACGCAACTGCGCTAAGCAGAGTGCCTGCAACAATGCCCGATAGCTTTGTTAATATTGGTTTTTTCATGGGTTCCCCCTCCGATTGAGTGATGTGGTGATGTTTAAAAATTGCATGTCTATGTGACAAGAATGTCATCACAGCGCCTATCCTAACAGAGATAAACCTGTTTCTCAAACTTTAATTGTGTTTTAGAACACAATTGATCCCACTATAAAACAATAACTAACGTTAATTACTTAATGTTGATTCCCTGTTAATCGGGGTTTAATCTGGCTGATATTGACAGTATTGAGACTTGAATACAACACAGATTCATCCGTATACTCATATCGATGAACAACGATATTCTGATTATTGGTGCGGGAATTATCGGCTTAATGACTGCGCTTGAATGTCGTAGAGCAGGTGCAACAGTGACTTTGCTGGACAGATCGTGTGTTGGTCAAGAAGCTTCCTGGGCAGGTGGCGGTATTCTTTCACCCTTGTACCCTTGGAAAGAGCGTCAGTCGATTGATGCTCTGCGCTATTGGAGTTCCCGATATTTTCCATCACTTGCTGCTGAGCTTTTAGACGCAACCGGTATTGATGTTGAATTGAATCGTTGCGGGATGTTGATCGCCGAAGTTGATGACCAGCAATTAGCACAGAACAGACTGTCAGATCAGGATATTCCCTTTACATGGGTTGATAACAACGACTTGACAGCGTCACATCCTGGGTTGAAATTAGCGACAAATCAGTCTTTATGGTTGCCGACAATTGAGCAGATCCGTAATCCGCGCTTGTTAGTTGCTTTAAAACAATTGTTGATAACATTAGATGTCACCATTGTTGAACAGCATCAGGTGACGCAGTTTAATCTGACTGAATGCAAGTCACGCATCAATTCTGTTGAAACACAACAACACAATTTCTCTGCCGCCCAGGTTGTTTTGACAGCTGGTGCCTGGTCACAAGGATTATGGCCGAGAATTAGTCAGGAAAGTGAATTACACATCTTTCCGGTGAAAGGTCAAATGTTGTTATTGCAAGCACCAGTTGCGAGTATCCCATCAATGGTATTACGCGATCACCAATATATTGTTCCTCGCAAAGATGGACATGTGCTGGTTGGTAGCACGGTGGAGTATACCGATTTTGACAAAGTGACCACTGTTCCAGCGAGGCGACAGCTAAAGGCTTTTTTTGACAGCTTGTATCCGATATTCAGTGAGTTACCAGTGATTCGACATTGGGCCGGAATTCGACCAGGATCAAACGGCAAACCTATTATTGCTAAACATCCTGAAATAGAGAATCTTTATATTAATAGCGGACATTTTCGTAATGGATTAAATCTTGCGCCAGCTTCAGCCAGGCTGATTGTTGATTTGATGATCGGCAGAGAACCCATTGTTGTGGCGCATCACTATAGCTTATAGCTTATTGATTTACAGCAGCTTTGTTATTGATAATTGACTCTTGTTTTTGACATTTAATTTTAATTGCCTGTGGTTAGGAACGTGCATGAAATAACTTGAACAATTGACTTGTCTTTTTGCTCATCTTCAGTGTTGCGAAAACAGTTACATAGCTCACTATGCACTTGTTTTCGCGCCTTGAATATGAACAGTAATTTGACAACAATGGCCTACGTCAATTGTTCAAGTTATTTCATGCACGTTCCTTAATGAAAAGTAATGTTATTAAATCCTCACTCCTTAGCGTAACATTTCCAGAATTCAGTTTGATTTTTGATTCCGAGAATTGCTTGTGCTGCCATCACTCCTGCGATACTGACACCGTTGATGCCGCCTCCGGGTTGTGCCCAGTGACTTGCTAAATATAATCCTGGAATTGGGGTTTTAACATTCGGCCTGCCTGGGCCGACTTGGCTTGGGGTTGGGCTCCATCCGTAAGCTGAACCTTGATGATTGAGGCTGTAACGTTGCATGGTTCTAGGTGTTCCAGATTCAACAAATAGCAAGTGATCTGACAGTCCCGGCAAATAATGCTCTGCGCGATCCAGCAACTGTTGTTGATAGTGGTTTTTAGCGATGCGCCAGTCAGCGGCCGGGTAGGGTATCAACGTGGTTAGTAGAATCAGGTGTGTACCAGCAGGTGCCAGTGTTGGGTCGCTATGAGTCAGTATGGTGGCTGAAAACCAGCTTGGACGGCCTTTAAGGGTATCGTTATAGCTGGCTTGGTGATCGAATTGATCATAGATGAACATTTCATGGCTTAGATTTGAATTATCCAGTGGCAGATCTGTCGCAATATAAACCACAAAAACCGACGGTGAAATTTCCATTGACTGGAGCTTGTTAAGATAATTAACAGGTGTGTTACCTGCTCCGATAAGATGCTCAAATGTTTGTAAGGCATCGGCGTTTGAGATCACAGTTGATGCCCTTATTTCCTGTCCATTCTCAGTAGCGATGCCACAAGCTTGACCATCGGTTACCAAAATGCGCCGCACACTCATTTTGTAGAGGATTTCTCCGTGGTCGGTCTGTATTGAATTGACAAGGACATCAGCCATACGCTGGAAGCTACCTCGACAATAATAAGCGCCTTCAAGAATATAGCCACTAAACATAATTGCCCAGTACAGGAAAGATAATTGTTTTGGTGGGAGTCCGATATAAGGCCAAAGAGAAGCAAAAACACTTTTCAGGCGGTCATTATCGAAAAATTCATCCATGACTGTGTCGAGAGTTGCACGGCGGTAGCGAAACAGTTCACTGAGTTGGTGAATGGCATCGGGATTATTGATTGCCAGAACTTCATCAGCAACAGTTGCTTGTTCAGCGACCAGGCGAGTCAGTTGCACAAATTTTTCGAGCTTGTCGCGCTGATTCGGAAAGTGGCTGGCTAGTGAATCAATAAACGCCTGTTCACCGACAGCAATATCCACTGTAAGGTTTGGATAATAAGCGCGCGCATAATTGTTGATTGGGATAAATTCAATTTGATTGAGAATGCCCAGGCTGTTGAAAATTCGGTAAATCATGTGTCCATTAGCATACCCTTTGTTTTCACAACCGCTAATGGCGTGAACGGCTGAGTCAAACCGGTATTGGCGTCGGGTAAAGCTATGTGCGTAGCCACCTGGACGATCATGGCGTTCGATTACCAAGACTTTTTTTCCAGCCTTTGCCAACAATGCTGCTGCTGTCAAACCACCAATACCTGAGCCAATCACAATGACATCATAACTTTGGTGTTTGGATTCAAGATGGAATTTCATGATTGGGGATCTGAGCCTGACGAATGGTTAATAAAGCAGTTATTCTACAAGAAATAGTCGATGATTGAGGAGGGAAAGGGTTGACTTGTGAACAAGCTGCCCCAACAATAAGGAATAAGCGTTAAATCTGAACTCACGCTGGAGCCAAGTAAAATAGATTGTAGACTTGAAGATTTGCAACTTTATTACATGCCTCCTTAGGTTATACTTAGGAGCGTGCATGAAATAATTTGAACATTCTGACTTGTCTTTTTGCTCCTGACAAAGCGATCTCAATCGTTACGTAGAATAACTATGCGCCTCTTGAGATCGCTTTGTCAGAAACAAAAATTCTGCGTCATAATCGTTCAAGTTATTCCATGTACGTTCCTTAATGATATTGACTCCATATAAGGTAAACACGATGACAAACCAGATTCCAGCAATGGATTTTAGTGACAGCGCAGCGCAAAAAGTCGGTACAATGATTGCTGAAGAAGGTAATCAAGCGCTCAAGTTAAGAGTCTACATTTCCGGGGGTGGGTGTTCCGGTTTTCAATATGGTTTTACGTTTGACGAAGAGGTCAATGATGATGATACTCAGGTGGAAAAAAACGGTGTCACCGTACTGATTGATCCTACCAGTCTACAATACCTGAAAGGTGCTGAAATTGACTATAAAGACGATTTAACCGGTTCGCAGTTTGTGATTCGCAATCCGAATGCAAGTACTACTTGTGGTTGCGGCTCTTCATTTTCTCCATAACCAATATTCAGGAGTGAGAAGTTAATAACTTCTGGAAATTATTAAGTTCTCACTCCTAAGTCTGATCAAAATTAATTGTGACTACTCAGCTTACCCTCTATTTTTCCCAATAGCTGCGTTGAGAGTGCTCATTTATGCAGAGTGTTTTTCCGACTGAATAAAATAACTTGTGGATTCAAAGAGCAAGCGAGGGCTTATCAGGCTGGTGAGAAACGCGGGCTAGACTGGAAGGTAATATCCACCTAAAACCACTGGGTGATTTGCACCTGTTACACTCGGCAGGTTGCTCGGAATCTTCTCGACAAAACAATGTGCCAACCATGCAAATGCCATTGCTTCAACCCAGTCGGGATCGACTCCCAATATGGCAGTTGATTCGACTGTAGAGTGACTAAGATTAGCCTCAAGTCTCTCCATTAATAACGTATTATGAACGCCTCCTCCGCAAACAATAACCCTTTGAACATTCGGTTCAGTCGTGTGGATGGCAGTAGCAATGGATCGTGCTGTCAATTCGTAGAGCGTTGTTTGAACATCTGAGGCTGGAATTGCTTGCTCAAATTGGTTAAGTATATTGTTTAGCCACTGTTCAGAGAAATATTCTTGTCCAGTACTTTTGGGAGCTGGTTGACTAAAATAGTCATCCTTGAGCATGACCTCCAGCAGAGGATTACATAACCTGCCTGATCGTCCAAAACTACTGTCTTTATCATAGTTGAGTCGTTGATGTTTGCGCGTCCAAACATCCAACAACGTATTTCCTGGCCCAGTATCAAACCCAATGACTTGGGTGGTGGTTGATGTTGGTAACGCAGTGATGTTGGCAATGCCGCCAATGTTAACGATTACCCGGTTTTCTTGATCGGACTGAAATTGTGCTTGATGGAACGCTGGAACCAATGGAGCACCTTGTCCACCAACTGCGATATCAGCGCGTCTAAAATCTGCAACAACTGGAATGCCCGATAGCTTGCTGATCCTGTTTGGATCGCCAATTTGTAGTGAAAAGGGGTGAGCTGTTTGTGGGGAGTGGTAGATCGTTTGGCCGTGACTGCCAATCGCTGTAATGCTGGATGCTGGCAGGTCAGCTTGAATCAACAGCTTGGTGATACATTGGCTAAACAAAGTTCCCAATTCGCAATCCAGGCGACCCAATTCAGGTAGGTTAATCGTCGTTTGATAACAAAGTTTTTTGAGTCTTGCTTGCAATTCAGCGTTGAAAGATTGGTAATAACAACTGACTAATTCAGATCGGTTGTTCGAGAAATCAACGATCGCAGCATCTATACCGTCCAGACTAGTGCCTGACATCAGTCCAATGTAATAACTCATTTCAGAATTTGTGGTTTCAAGTGACATCGGAGTTGATAAATCAGCGTTTTTTTTACGGATAAAAGGGCTAGCGGGGGCTCATCAGTCTGGTGAGACATGCTGGCTAGAGCTTAGATCTCTAGCCGTACTTATCCACAAAATAACACGCCCATTGAATATAAATTTTAATGTGCGAAGAGTATCGCTGCAATGTTAACTTGGGAGTTTTGGCCGATCGAGAAAAATAATCAATGGATCTAAAAACTATTTATGGTGATTCTCTGTGCTTGCCAGCATGACATCGGTGCGTTTCTCTAATTCCTTTAACAGCGGTTTTGTTTGAGCCTGAAAAACCACTTGTTCATTCTTGGCAATTGATCTGGATTTAGGTAACTTGGTGGTTAAAGGATTCTTGTGGATCCCTGCAATACGAAATTCATAATGTAAGTGTGGGCCGGTAGCAAGCCCGGTTTTACCAACATAACCGATAATATCCCCTTGCCTTACATTGGAGCCAACACGCTGTCCTCTTCTATAATTTGATAAATGGGCATACAAGGTGCTGTAACGGAAGCCATGTTTGAGAATCACAACTTTGCCATAGCCACCTTTACGACCACGATGAACTATTTTTCCTGATCCAGTGGCGCGAATGGGTGTCCCCGTTTTCGCGGCATAATCCACGCCTTTATGTGCACGAATACGATTTAGCACGGGATGTTTACGTCCTAAACTAAAGCGTGAACTAATGCGAGTGAATTTAACTGGTGTTCTAAGAAATGCCTGACGCAAACCTTCGCCTTCAGGAGAGTAGTAATTAACGTGCCCGTTATCATCTTTGTATCTGACTGCGCGATAAACTTTCTTATGATTGATGAATTCAGCTGCCAGGATGTCTCCATTACCAATTGACTTGCCATCGATTGCAAGTTGTTCATAAAGGACTGAAAAAGAATCGCCAGGATGGATGTTTAGAGCAAAATCGATATCCCATGCAAAGATATCTGCCAGTTGCATGATAATACTGTCGGGTAGCCCTGCTATTTTGGCATCAGTAAATAATGAGTTATGGATTGCGCCGTAAACATATGTTTGTTCACGGGTTACATCTGCACTAACAATGGTAGAGATGAATCCACTATCTGTTTTGGATATTTTGATTGTTTCCGTATGACTGCGTTTGTATTCCAACTCAAGCAATTGCTTGCTATCAGATATTAGCAGACGCAGAGTTCGTCCAGTTTGAATTTTCTGCAGGGCGCGTGCAAATTTGCTGGAGTTGACCAGTGTATTTATTTCGGTATGTTCTATGCCATATGAAACAAGAATTTTGCTTAGTGTCTGACCTTTTTTAATGGGATGAGAAATCCAGTTTTCTGCTTTAACAACAGGGTCTTGGGTAAACGCATTATTGATTGCCGAATCAGCTTTTGGATCTGTCGAAGGTTGCTCAACGATTTCAAGAGTATCAGCAGGCGTAGGCTTGTTTGGTAAATTTAGTTGCGCTGACTGACTATCAGGAAGTGGTATTTTCGAATTGAATGTTCCGAAACCACTACAACCTGACACCAATAGAATTGGGGCAGAAAGCGCTATTATAACTAGTCTGGAGGTAATGTAGTGCACTGGATGATAATTCCGTTTTGTACAAATTGTTGATTTTATTACACAAAGGTCTCACATTCTAGAATATTCTTATGAAATTCGCCATCAATTTCGATGGTTTTTTTCATTTTAGAATTTTTTACTCATGTTATTGCGAAATCATTTTGATTTAGTTAAGAGTTTGGTTACAAAAGTAGACAAACAACTATCCACGTTCGGACAATCAATATAACGCAAGAGTTCCATGTATTCCCAGATAAAATAACTATAGCTTAATTCTGCAGGAATTAGAGATGCGTATAGTTTATATGGAAGCTGATTGTTGACGTAGGTATGGATAGATTTGTGCTGAGGCGGTAATAGTGATTATAACCACTCAAAGCTATAAATTATATTTACTATCATAAGGTTATGATTTCTCGTGCGCTTCTGTTTCTTGGGTTTTTCAGCATTCTTGTTGCGTTAGTCACACTTTGCGCGCCTGGTTAAGGCGGTATATGAGTGTGAGAAAGTGTGAAGTAGTACTAATTCTTGGCTAATTGTTGTTTTGAAAAGCGGCCTGTTGACGATCTGGTTTTTCCCGTAACAGTTTAAGGATTCACAACTGTGCGTTTGCTGCACTCTAAGCACCTGAAATTTGCATTTGCATGCGTGATAGTTTGTGGAAGTAAGGTGGAGAATCCTAGAGGCTGTCCGAGAATAGAAAGCCTACTGCGGAAAAACGGATTTTGGCCCATTGTTCCGATTAAATTCGTTCAATACAGCAAGTATTCGCCTCATTTGAATCGAAAAAATGGACTCAAAACCGCTTTCCCTCGCTACAGCTTCTATTTTCGGACAGCCTCCTGACTCATTCTACAACAAGGTTTTCCACACAGCAATCAACAAAAAGTACTTGCACTCAATGACAGGAACGTGCATGAAATAACTTGAACATTCTGGCTTGTCTTTTTGCTTCTGGGTTAACGATCTCAATCGTTACGTAGAACAACTATGCGCCTCTTGAGATCGTTTCGTCAGAAACAAAAATCCTATGCCATCATTGTTCAACTTATTCCATGCACGCTCTTAAATTATATGTGCGTTGAGTAGCATAGTATCAGTATAATGTCCGACCAAATGTGATTAGATACACAGTGCTGTCATGCTCAGGAGTGAGGGTTTTTCGCCGAGAGGATGACATTAATACAGACAGCTGGCGATACAACTGCTTTAACAACACAGCTATCGGAACAAATCAGCCGTTAGAAAACCGCAACCGTGACCGCGTAAAAACAACCATCAATAAACCAAGGATAAATTTAACCACATGAGTACGCTTGAGAAACTGGAACAAATGCCAATGCAGGAGTTCACTGCAAAAGCTTATCTTGAATATTCCATGTACGTTATTCTCGACCGTGCCTTACCGCATATAGCTGATGGATTAAAGCCGGTGCAGCGCCGCATTATTTACGCAATGTCAGAACTGGGCTTGTCAGCCACTTCAAAGCACAAAAAAGCAGCACGCACAGTTGGCGATGTGCTGGGTAAATATCATCCGCATGGTGATTCAGCCTGTTATGAAGCCATGGTGTTGATGGCTCAGCCATTTTCGTATCGCTATCCACTGGTTGATGGACAAGGTAACTGGGGGTCGATTGACGATCCTAAATCGTTTGCTGCGATGCGATACACGGAAGCTCGCTTAACCCAATATGCGCGGGTTTTGCTCTCAGAACTGAGTCAAGGCACTGTTGAATGGGCGCAGAATTTTGATGGCACTCTGCAAGAGCCAAAATTACTACCAGCCAGATTACCCAATTTGTTGCTGAATGGCGCATCTGGTATTGCCGTAGGGATGGCAACCGATATCCCTCCTCACAACATTAAAGAAGTGGCTAACGCATTAATTCACTTGCTTGATGAGCCGGATTTGTCGATTGAGGAATTGTGCGAGCATATTAAAGGACCGGATTATCCTACTCGGGCTGAAATTATCACCTCTTCTGAAGATATCCGCGCCATGTATGCAACAGGCAATGGCTCTGTGCGCATGCGGGCGCTGTTTAAGCATGAAGAAAAATCTCTGATAATCACCACGTTGCCGCACCAAGTCTCAGGTGACCGAATAATTGAGCAGATTGCCGAACAGATGCGTGCGCGCAAGTTGCCAATGGTGGATGATTTGCGCGACGAATCAGATCATGCTGCCCCCATTCGTTTGGTGATCTTTCTGCGTTCATCAAGAGTCGATATTGAACAGCTGATATCGCATTTGTACGCAACAACTGATCTGGAACGCAGTTATCGGATCAACATGAATATGATTGGTTTGAATGGCAAACCAGAGGTTAAGAATTTGCAACAGATTCTGACTGAATGGCTGGTTTTTCGTACTGATACAGTTAAACGGCGTCTCAATTACCGACTTTCCCATGTGCTTGAGCGCTTGCATATTCTGGATGGTTTGTTGATTGCTTTCCTTAATCTCGACGAAGTGATTAGGATTATTCGCTATGAAGATCATCCTAAACAAGCATTGATGCAACGTTTTTCATTGTCCGAGATTCAGGCTGATGCGATTCTGGATACCCGTTTACGACATCTGGCTCGTCTGGAAGAAATGAAAATTGTTGGTGAGCAAAATGAACTGGTTGCTGAACAGAAGAAATTGGAAGGCTTGTTGGGTTCGCCGCGCAAACTACGTAAATTGATTCAGGATGAAATTCGTCTTGATGCAGAAAAATACGGGGATGACAGGCGTTCTCCAATTGTGCAGCGCGAAGCCAGTCAAGCGATCAACATGGACGCATTAATATCGGATGAGCCAGTCACTTTTGTATTATCAAGCAAAGCCTGGGGGCGGGTTGCCAAAGGGCATGAGATTGATCCTGCGGGTCTTGCTTACCGCACGGGTGACAGCTTTCTGTGTGCAGTGCAAGGGCGACGCAATCAGCCTTTTATTGCCTGGGATTCCAGTGGGCGTAGTTATGCGTTGAAAGCTGATGATTTTCCATCAGCCCGGAGTCTGGGAGAGCCGTTAACCGGGCGATTGAATCCACCGCAAGGATCGATTTTTTTGACTGTTTTGACAGGAACCCAGCAACAATATCTTGTTGCTTCGAGTGGTGGCTATGGATTTCGAATCAAACTCAGTGACATGCTGACTAAAAATCGAGCAGGTAAAGCTGTATTAAGTTTGAAAGCTGATGAGCTGGCTTTGTTGCCTTCACTTTGTGAAAATGTTGAGACTGCTCGCGTCGCCGCAATTACCAAGCAAGGCCGATTGCTAGTGTTTATGGCATCAGATCTTCCAGAATTGAGTAAAGGGCGAGGCAACAAATTGATCCAACTGGATGGAGTGACAGATAACGTTATTGCTGCGGTTATTGTCTCAAATGAACGTGGTTTGCAACTCTGGTCTGGAAAACGACATCTTACCCTCAAGTCTGCTGATCTTGATGGGTATGTGGGGAATCGTGCGCGTAAAGGCCAGTTTTTGCCCAAAGGTTTTCGTGATGTTTTTAAAGCGCAAGGGTGCTGATTTAAAATAATGTCATCCTACAAACACACTTGTGCGCCATATTGCTCAATATTCCCCCAAAATTGTTGCCAACGCCCTTTTGATTGAACCAGTGCTCGTAACGACAAAATCACTTTG
>JAZGEP010000343.1:0-4174 GCA_036478815.1 Methylococcales bacterium | reverse complement strand
TGAAAGCAGAGTTAGTGATCAGTCTAATGCTGCAATCACTCAAATAATTTGACGTAACCAGACAGAGGCAAAGCGGTGAGTAAGGAATTTATTTTTACATCGGAGTCGGTATCCGAAGGCCATCCAGATAAAATGTCAGATCAAATTTCTGACGCAATTCTGGATGCGATAATCGCTCAAGACACCCATGCGCGTGTTGCGTGTGAGACCATGGTAAAAACCGGAATGGTGGTGCTTGCCGGAGAAATTACCACCAGTGCCATTATCGACTACGAACCCATCGTTCGCGATGTCGTCAACAGTATTGGTTATGACAATTCTGATGTTGGCTTTGATGGAGACAATTGTGCAGTACTCAATGCGTTGGGACGCCAGTCGCCTGATATTGCTCAAGGTGTTGATCGCGCCAATCAAGAAGATCAGGGAGCAGGTGACCAAGGACTGATGTTTGGTTATGCGACCAATGAAACCGATGTGTTAATGCCTGCGCCGATTGCATATGCGCATCGACTTGTACAAAAACAGGCTGAAGTACGTAAAGCCGGTACATTGAAATGGCTGCGACCAGATGCGAAAAGTCAGGTGACTTTTTTATATCAGGATGACAAGCCGGTTGGTATTGATGCCGTTGTATTGTCAACCCAGCATGATGATGACATTAGTTTGTCTGATTTGCAGGAAGCGGTGATGGAAGAAATCATCAAACCTGTCTTGCCTGCTGAATGGTTAAACAGCAATACCCAGTACCACATTAATCCTACTGGAAAGTTTGTTATTGGCGGCCCTGTTGGCGATTGTGGTCTGACCGGACGTAAAATTATTGTTGATACTTACGGTGGTATGGCGCGTCATGGTGGCGGTGCTTTTTCTGGAAAGGATCCATCTAAAGTTGATCGCTCAGCAGCCTATGCTGGTCGCTATGTGGCTAAGAATATCGTTGCTGCCGGACTTGCGGATCGCTGTGAAATTCAGATTTCCTACGCAATCGGTGTTGCTCAGCCAACATCAATCAGTATTGATACGTTTGGTACTGGTAAAATTGATGACAGTAAAATTGAAGGGTTAGTCAAGAATCTGTTTGATCTGCGTCCATACGCATTAGTGAGTATGCTTAATTTGTTGCAACCAATTTATCAACAAACTGCAAGCTATGGTCATTTTGGTCGTAAAGATATTGATTTACCGTGGGAAGCAACTGATAAAGCGGATGAATTAAAGGCTGCGATTTAAGTAACGATCTGCACATTCACACATTCAATTGCAGGGTGCATTCCATGCACCAAAATAATTGTACTCATCACATCAATCTACAAATATTTTCTACTACTTCCGTTCAAGGGGCGTTGCAGCGAATCGATAACGTATCACGATCAATCATTAAAATTAAATGATTGATCGTGTAAATGTTTATCGGGTCGTTAGGCTTGAATGGGACGTTTCTGATTCAACGACGCTCTGCATTTTATTGGAGAACAACTATGAATGCAGTTGTGGATAACAACTTCACAGATTATAAAGTCACAGACATGAGTCTTGCTGATTGGGGTCGCAAGGAAATCGCGATCGCTGAAACTGAAATGCCAGGTTTAATGGCGTTACGCAAAAAATACGGTAAAGACAAACCATTAGCCGGTGCACGTGTTGCAGGGTCTCTGCACATGACCATTCAGACCGCTGTTTTAATCGAAACACTGGTTGAACTTGGCGCTGATGTACGCTGGGCTTCTTGTAATATCTTCTCAACACAGGATCATGCAGCGGCAGCCATTGCTGCTGTGGGTGTTCCTGTGTATGCCACCAAAGGCGAAACTCTGGATGAATACTGGGAATACGCACATCAGATCTTCGCGTGGGGTGATGGCGGTACACCGAATATGATTCTTGATGACGGCGGTGATGCGACTATCCTGATTGAGCTTGGTACCAAAGCAGAAAGTGATTTATCAGTTCTGGATAATCCAGGTAGTGAAGAAGAAATCGCCTTGTTTAAATCAATCAAAGCTCAATTGAAAAATCATCCGAACTGGTATTCAACCATTCGCGCTAATATCAAAGGCGTGACTGAAGAAACCACAACAGGTGTGCATCGTCTTTATCAAATGGCTGAAGCCAATGAGTTAACCTTCCCTGCGATTAACGTTAACGATTCTGTTACAAAATCAAAATTTGATAATTTGTATGGTTGTCGTGAATCATTAGTTGATGGTATCAAGCGTGCTACTGACGTGATGATAGCTGGCAAGATTGCTGTTGTACTGGGTTATGGTGATGTTGGTAAAGGCTGTGCTCAGTCACTGAGTGGTTTGGGAGCGACTGTCTGGGTCACAGAAATAGATCCGATTTGTGCATTGCAGGCTGCAATGGAAGGCTTCCGCGTTGTCAATATGGATGATGCGTGTTCTCAGGCTGATATTTTTGTGACGGCAACTGGTAATTACCATGTAATTACCAAAGAACACATGATGGAAATGAAAGATCAGTCGATTGTCTGCAATATTGGTCATTTTGATAATGAAATTGATTGTGCCGGATTAGCTGAGTTCAAGTGGGAGAATATCAAACCACAAGTTGATCACATTATTTTTCCTGACGGGAAACGCATTATTCTGTTGGCAGAAGGACGTTTGGTTAATCTGGGTTGTGCAACTGGACATCCAAGTTTTGTTATGTCAAATTCATTCACGAATCAGACTTTGGCTCAGATAGAACTGTGGGCGCATGGTGAAAACTATGAGAATAAGGTTTACATGCTTCCGAAACAACTGGATGAAGAAGTTGCGCGTTTGCATCTTGGTAAAATCGGAGCAAACCTGACTGAATTGACTGATTATCAGGCAGACTATCTGAGTCTTGATAAGAAAGGCCCTTATAAGCCGGAGCATTATCGCTACTAGATCATCATTATCTGGTATTAATGTTTTATTGGATAAGGGGCGAAAACGCCCCTTATCCATATCTGCCTATTTATACTCTCCACACATGAAAATATAGCATAATGTGCACGCGCGGTTTGTGTGTAAATTTGGTGCGGATAGTTGCGTTGGAAAAGCTTGCTGTAGAGTGACTACAGCTAAGATTTCCCGCCTGACTCTCCACAAAATATCACGCATACAATATGCTAAATTATCATGTGCGAAGAGTATAATTAGGATGGCCTAATTCTACTTTGTCACATTTACGAAAACTACACAAAAGTATCAACTGTAGGGTGCGTTTTACGCACCAATCAACGTTGTTTTACCCCCCAATGGTGCGTAAAACCCTACAGAGTAATCTGACAAAGTAGAACTAAGATAGAGGTTGGACTTATGCAGTCTCAAAAGAAATATCCACGATCATACAGTTTTGAATTTTTCCCGCCAAGAACTGATGAAGGTTTGAAAAAACTTAATTCAGTCTGGCAAGCACTGGCAACAGTCAAGCCTGATTTCTTTTCAGTAACCTATGGTGCGGGTGGCTCAACCCGTGATAACACCATGCGCACCGTTACTTCGGTTCAGCAAGATACTGGAATAGAGGTTGCCCATCATTTGTCCTGTGTAGCAGCGACTTTTGATAGTATTGATGAAATACTTCAGGAATTTAAGCAGCAAGGAATTAAACGTATCGTCGCCTTGCGTGGCGATATGCCCTCTGGAATGCATGCACGCGGTGATTTTAATTATGCCAGCGATCTGGTTGAATTTATTCGCAAACAAACTGGCGATTACTTCAAGATTGAAGTCGCAGCTTATCCTGAAATGCATCCGCAAGCATTGAATCCAGTGGTTGATCTTGAGAGTTTTAAAATCAAGGTTGATGCAGGTGCGGATCGAGCGATTACTCAATATTTTTACAATATTGATGCCTATTTTTCATTTATTGATGAATGTGAGAAGAAAAATATCGATTTGCCGATTATTCCGGGGATAATGCCAATTATTAATTTTACACAGCTGGCTCGATTTTCAGATGCGTGTGGTGCAGAAATTCCACGTTGGATGCGCAAGCGACTCGAAGGATTTGGAGATGACAGCGCATCAATCCATGCTTTCAGCACGGAAATGTTGACTCACATGGCTCAGCGGTTGCTGGATAATGGTGTGCCTGGCATTCATTTCTATAGTATGAATAAGGCTAGACCAAGTTTGGCGATTTGGGAGCAGCTGGATTTTCCAAAGTAACAACGATTGGT
>JAZGEP010000342.1:0-5254 GCA_036478815.1 Methylococcales bacterium | reverse complement strand
GATACACCGACTTCACGACGATACCCTGGAACATCTTCACCGTGTTGAAATCCAGGGCCATACTGAGCGCGAACTACATGCTGATCAAAATCTTTACGGCTGATAGGACTCAAACAGTTCAATACATTCTGTCGATGATCGCGCATCACATCGGCATCCATGCTCCAGGGCGGTTCCATTGCAATCAGTGTCAGCAGTTGTAGAATATGATTCTGAATCATATCGCGTAGCGCGCCAGCACCATCATAATAACCAGCTCGGGTGCCGACACCTTCAGATTCTGAAACTGTAATTTGTACGTGATCGATATATCTGGAGTTCCATAAAGGCTCGAAAATAGAATTTCCAAAACGCATTGCCAGAATATTCTGGACTGTTTCCTTACCCAGATAATGATCGATTCGGTAAATTTGCTGTTCGGCGAAATTTCTGCTTAAGGTTGCATTGACTTCACGCGCACTTTCCAAATCCGTGCCAATTGGTTTTTCTACAATAATCCTGGAAAAAGGACTATCTTCATCAACTGGCATGACCAATCCTGCTTTGTTAATATTGTTGACGCAGGTTTCAATCAATCCCGGCGGAATCGCCAAATAGAAGATGTGATTTCCAGGAATACCAAATAATTTATCAATGTCATCCAGGCGTTGTTTGAGCTGCACATAAATGTCTGGATCATCGAATGAACCTTGCAAATAATGCAGTCTTTTCTCAAAATCTGGCCAGTAGTTTTTATCTAGGGGCTGCCTGGAATATTTTTCAATGCCTTTTCGTGCAAACTCACGATAATCTTCATCGTTCATTTCCTCCAGCGCTAATCCCAATACTGCAAAATTAGCCGGTAATTCACCTTCCAATGCCTGGTTGTAGACAGCTGGCAGGAGTTTGCGTCTGGTTAAGTCTCCCCCGCCACCAAAGATCACCAGCGTACAAGGTTGTGGATTGCTGGCTGTATTGGTTCCAGCCAGCAGTGGGTTTTCAGATGTTGTTTCAGGCACTTGGTGTCTCCAGATATTGCAGGTAGTGACGCATGTTTATCATATATTATTTGAGGAGGGAATATTTCAGTCGATTTTCTTGAATCATAGCTGGGTCACCGTGCGCGCGTAGTTTACTGGTAATTCAAGATATTGAGTCTCTGCGCATCTTACCTAATAGATGCTCTATTCGGGACTTGAGCCAAATTTGTCTCAGGCTTTTTCAATCTGGGTTTCGCGTAACTTCATCAATGCATAAAGCGACGACAAATACGGTGTTTCTACCCCTGCCGATTGACCAGCACGTACTGCATTTCCCAAAATCGCCTCTGTTTCCATGGTTCGACCATGTTCATAATCAATCAGCATACTAGTTTTATAAGGCGGCATTTTGCGAGTGTTGTCGATATTCAAATCAACAATATCCTCACGTAACGGATGGCCAACTGCTTTGGCGATTTCAGCCACTTCAGACATGATGGCGCGAACATACGATTCTTGAGTCCTCAAAACCGATTGTGTATCCAGTCCGTTAGACAACACTGATATTGGATTAAAAGGCGCGTTCCAAACAGTTTTTTGCCAGCGCGCAGTCACCACATTATCCGTGGTTATACATTGAATGCCGGACTCATCAAACATAGCTGCAAAACCAGCTGTTTGATCAGCAATACCATTTGGATAGTCGCCAACAGCAAGTCGCCCATACGCGGTATGCTGAACATGTCCAGGTTTGATTCGGGTTGCACAAATAAAAGCCAGACCACTAATGAGCAGGTTATCCGGAAACGCTTGAGCAATGGCTTTCTCGATACCTATGCCATTCTGAATCAGCACTATCACTGTCTCAGGATTGATGGCTCCACGAATCAACTCAACGCGATCAATCTCGTCATTTACCTTGGTACACAAAACCACGAAATCGGCTTGCTCGGGATAATCTGTCGCTGTTTTTAATAGATGATGCGGTTTAAAATTCCAGCTGCCCAAAGTGCTTTCGACATGGATGCCATGCGCTTTTACAACGTCATAATCAGAGCGCACCACCATTGAAACCTGCTGACCTGCCCTCGCAAGCAAAGAACCATAAAAACTGCCGATAGCGCCAGCACCGACAATCAGTATTTTAACTGACATGGTTTATTCCAATATCTGTTTAACGAATGGCAAGGTGATTTGACGGTGTTTTGCCAGGGTTTCCTGATCCAGTTTTTCCAGCAATGCCCACAGCGCGGACAAGTCGCGATTATAGCGAGTCAACAAATAGCGGCTCACAGTATCGGGTAATTTCATTCCCAGTTGCCTGGCTCGAAATTGCAATACTTCCTGTTTACGCTGATCATCGTGACCTTGCAAATGCAGCGTAAGACCACTTGCCAGCCTGGATTGCAAATCAGCTAATCCTATATTAACCGCATCAGGCGTGTTGTTAGCACTCAACAATAAATGATGCGAACGTTCCTGCATTTCATTGAACAGGTTAAACAAGGCAATCTCCCATTCCGTGCTGCCTGCAATCTGTTCAATATCGTCAATACAAAGCAGATCAGCTTGCTCCAATCCTTTGCATATTGCCGGTGATTGCGATTTCCATTGCTTTAGCGGAACATAGTGTGTACTTTGCCCGTGTTCAGCAGCCAGTTGGCAACTAGCCTGCAACAAATGGGATTTACCAAGCCCTGCGCTACCCCATAAAAACACTGAGAATTGACTGGAACTGGTTACAAATGTTTTCAGTAACTCAACAGTTTGCAGATTTGAAGCTGGCAAATAGTCTGCAAAACTAAATCCACGACGCGATTCAAAATCGAGCGCTTGCTGCGTCATCAATTCAGTTTGCGTGCAGCCAGTTTGATTGCACGCATAAACATCCATGCACCAGTACACAGCATTAAAGCAACAAAAACTTCCAGCGATGCTGCCCAGCGTAATGCGGGATTAGAGGCAATCACACCAATTCCGTGGAAAAAATAGATAAGACTAGCCAGCGATAACCAGAAAATAGAACGATGCCGACCTTTTATTGCACCGCGTAACGGTAACACCAATGGGAGTAATCCAATGGCACTTGTTAAAGGCAAGGGATATTGTTTCGATGGCGCCAACCACAACGTCCACAGCAAAACGATAGCAAACAAGGCCAGATAGCCTGTCCACATCACCTGCCCCGCCACTCGTTTATTAACTGAGATCAACTTCTTTCAATGCTAATGCAGCAGTTGCCAAACGTTTACCAAATGCACGACACAGTGTTTTTTCATGTTCACTATGCGGCGGATTACCGCGTTGTGATAAATGACTGGGACCGTATGGTGTACCGCCAGTTTCAGTTTCCATTAATGCTGGCTGAGATGATGGTATACCAATTATCAGCATACCGTGATGCATTAGCGGCAACATCATCGATAACAAAGTGGCTTCCTGTCCGCCATGAATACTGCCTGTCGAGGTAAACACACCCGCAGGTTTTCCCGACAGCCCGCCACCAAACCAAAGCGAGGTCGTGCTATCTAGAAAATACTTGAGTGGAGCAGCCATATTACCAAAATGAGTTGGACTACCCATGGCAAGACCAGCACACTCGGTTAAATCATCCAAAGTCGCGTACGGTGCGCCTTGCTCTGGAATATTATCTTCCACAGCCTCGCACACAGAAGAAATCATTGGCACTGTACGTAAACGTGCAGACATGCCTTCGACTTCTTCAACACCACGCGCAATCTGATTTGCCATGGCTGCTGTTGAACCGTTGCGACTATAGTAAAGAATTAAAATATCAGCCATATCAATAGAGAATCTCCATAATACTTCAAGTTTGCATCCAGTTTCAGCCCAATCAACAATCATGGGGAGCAGTTTTTTCGAGAACTTCTAAGGCAACGCGCAATCAACAATCAATAACCCACCAGTATTACTTGTTTTTTTGCCTGTCTTCTGCATTGCAACTTCGGTTATATAGCCTGCTATGCTCCCTACGTTGCGCCTTGAAGACAAACAACAATCCTGCGCAATACTGGTGGGTTATTGATTGCGCGTTACCTAAGCACTATGATAGCAAGAAACTGAACTGTTTCGAGCCCCAGGAATGGGAATTAAATCACATGTACATTCTGTACTTGTCTTTTTATTTTACTTCTTCGTTGCGGCAACAGCTACACAGCAGTGTGTATTTCCGACTGAATAAAATTGCTTGTGGATTCAAAGAACAAGCGAGAGCTCATCAGGCCGGTGAGAAATGTAGGCTAGGAGGCTGTCCGAGAGAATAGAAGCCGCAGCGAAGGAAAGCGGTTTTGAGTCCATTTTTTCGATTAAATGAGGAAAATACTTGCTGTATTGAACGAATTTAATCGGGAAAATAGGCCAAAATCCGCTTTTTCCGCAGTAGGCTTTCTATTCACGGCAATATCACATTGAAAGACTACTAGGAGGCTGTCCGGGAATAGAAGTCGTAGCGAGGGAAAGCGGTTTTGAGTCCATTTTTTTGATTAAATGAGGTGAATACTTGTTGTATTTAACGAATTTAATCGGAAAAATGGGCCAAAATCCGCTTTTCCGTAGTAGGCTCTCTATTCTCGGACAGCCTCCTAGTTGTGGATATTATTAAAGCCTCGCCCCTAAGGGCTACAAAATTTTCTCAACATTTTCCGGTGGACGTCCAATCGCTGCGCGGTCATTTGAGACCACAATTGGTCGCTCAATAATTTTGGGGTATTCTGTCATTGCCTTGATCAGTTGATCAGGGCTTAACGAATCATCATTTAGCCCCTGCTCTTTGTATTCTGCTTCCTGCTTGCGCATCAATTCTCGTGGTTCCATATTGAGCATGGTTAAAATTGTATCCAGCGTTTCAGCGTTTGGTGGTGTTTTCAGATACTCGATAATGGTTGGTTCAATACCTTTGTCTTGCAATAATTGTAAGGTCTGCCGCGATTTACTACAGCGTGGGTTATGATAAATTGTAATACTCATTAAGAATCCTCCAGTGTAGCGGTCTGACAACCTGTTCAAAATTGTTACAGACCACGATTGGTCATACGCATTCGTTATTGAAAAAATAAAGAGGCTGGCTGGCAAAAAGCAAGAGAATCAGGCCATATTTTTGAAAATTTGAAACTGATAGTGGACTATACTCTCCGCACATGAAAATCCACGAGGCTGTCCGAGAATAGAAACCGTAGCGAGGGAAAGTGGTTTTGCGTCCATTGTTTCGATTAAATGAGGCGAATACTTGCTGTATTGAACGAATTTAATCGGAACAATGGGCCAAAATCCGCTTT
>JAZGEP010000341.1:0-11866 GCA_036478815.1 Methylococcales bacterium | reverse complement strand
TGACGCAGGATTTTTGTTCGTCTTCAAGGCGTAGAAATAGGCGCATAGCAAGCTACGCAACTGTTTCTACAACGCGGAAGACGGACAAAAAGACAAGTCAAAATTCGTATATTATTAAATCCTCGTTCCTTAGGAATGGAAATTAAATAACTCCTGAAAGTTATTCAATCCTCGCACTATCCTATAAACATACGACGTGGCGCCAGTTTTCCATCATTAGTCATTTCACCAATGCCTATAAACTGATTGTCTTTGTTATATAAACGCAACCAGCCAGAAGATGGTAGCTTTGGCAACCATACTGGCTGACCGTGACTGAGATGAAATCCAAGTTCTTCAGTCAGCAACACAGACGACCAATCGCTGAGCATGCAATCAGCATCCAACACACATTGCCAGCGCTGTTGTCTGTCTTCTATTGCTTCCAGTTGTTGTAACGTCCATGCCTGCTTAACATTGAGATCGCCAACTTCAGTTCGACGTAGACTGCTGACATGCGCACCACAGCCAATTTTATTGCCGATATCTTCCGCAAGTGTTCTTATATAGGTTCCTTTTGAACAAGATACATTCAGCTCCAACCTATCTGTGCTGTATGTCAGCACGGTGATTTGATGAATGGTAATCGGCCTGGCTTTGCGCTCTACTTCAATGCCTTGTCTTGCAAGTTCATAAAGACGCTTCCCCTTGTGCTTGAGCGCCGAGTACATAGGAGGTATTTGTTCAATCTCACCAATAAAAGTACTAATCACCTGATCAAGTAATTCTGAACTCAACACTGGAACTGGTTTTTCTACTAAAACTACACCTTCAGCATCACCTGTTGCTGTGGTGACACCTAGTTTTATTGTTACAACATAGCGTTTGTCATCATTGAGAAGATACGAGGACAAGCGTGTTGCGCGACCAATACAAATTGGTAATAAGCCACTTGCTAAAGGATCCAGACTACCAGTATGGCCGGCTTTTCGTATCCCCAACAAACGTTTGGCTTTCTGTAATGCCAGGTTTGACGACATGTCAGGCGTTTTATCAAGCAACAACAACCCCTGATTCTGACGCTGTTCAAACTGATTATCCTGTGTCTTTTCGTCGACTTTCGATTCAACAGATAATAGCGCCTGAGTCTGATTATGCGTCATCAACATCAAGATCTCTTATCAATTTATCCATACGCATACCGTTGTCAATTGAATCATCGTAGATAAAACGCAATTCAGGAACAACTCGCAGACGTAAACTTCGCCCTAACTCCTTTCTAAAAAAAACTGCAGTATCCTTTAAAGTTGCCATTTGTTCAGCTAACTGATCTCCTTCAAACCCCAACACGGTCACATAAACACTTGCGACCGAGAGATCCCGGCATACTGCGACTTCACTGATGGTAACAATACCCAGCTCAAAATCGCCTTGATAGGTTTGCAGTAACGCAGCCAGCTCACGCTGAATCAACGATGCAACACGCTCGCTTCTTGAATATTCTTTAGCCATTCCTAAAGCTCGCGAGCCACTTCCACTCGCTCATACACTTCAATTTGATCGTTTTCTTTCACATCGTTGTAGTTTTTCACGCCAATACCACACTCAATACCGGCTTTAACTTCTGGCACATCATCTTTGAAACGACGCAGTGATTCCAAATGACCTTCATAGATCACAACATTATCGCGTAATACACGAATCGGTAAATTCCTGTTAACCCGTCCTTCTGTGACCATACATCCGGCAATTGCTCCAAGTTTTGGTGAACGAAACACATCGCGTACTTGCGCAATACCGACAATTTGTTCTTTTATTTCTGGCCCCAACAATCCATTAATGCTGCGTTTGACTTGATCAATCGCCTCATAAATAACACTGTAATAGTGTAAATCTATTCGTTGAGATTCAATCAATTGACGGGCTGTTGCATCGGCACGCACATTGAATCCCATCAAAACTGCATTCGATGCCAAAGCCAGGTTGGCATCAGATTCTGTTATACCCCCAATACCAGCATACACGACATTAACTTTGACTTGCTCTGTTGAAAGCTTGACTAAAGAATCGCGCAATGCCTCCAAACTGCCACGAACATCGGTTTTCAATACCAGATTCAAATCCAGTACATCACCGGCTTCCATTTGTGAGAACATATTGTCCAGCTTGGCTTTCTGCTGTTCTGCCATTTTACTGGAACGGTGCTTGTCAGCGCGATGTGATGCCACTTCACGTGCTTGTCGCTCATTAGGCATGACCTGAAAATCAACACCAGTGTCAGGTGCACCGGACAATCCTATAATCTCAACCGGCGTTGAAGGACCCGCTGATTTTTTAGATTTGGCATTCTCATCAACCATGGCTCGGACACGACCATACTCGGTACCTGCCAAGACGATGTCGCCTTGACCGAGCATCCCCTTTTGCACCAATACAGTTGCCACTGGACCACGCCCTTTATCAAGCCGTGATTCGATCACAATACCTGAAGCAATGCCTTGCACTGGAGCACTCAATTCCAGCATTTCAGATTGTAATACCAACGCTTCCAATAATAATTCAACGCCTTCTCCCGTTAATGCTGAAACAGGTACAAATTGAGTATCACCGCCCCAGTCTTCAGGAATCACTTCCATTGCTGCCAGCTCATTTTTCACGCGATCAGGATCAGCACCTTCTTTATCAATTTTGTTCACTGCAATAATGATTGGCACTTTGGCAGCTTTTGCATGCTCAATCGCCTCTTTGGTCTGCGGCATGACACCATCATCGGCTGCAACCACTACAACCACGATATCTGTAACCTGTGCTCCTCGTGCTCGCATTGCTGTAAATGCGGCATGGCCGGGTGTATCCAGAAAGGTCACTAAACCATGATCGGTTTTGACCTGATAAGCACCAATATGCTGGGTAATACCGCCTGCTTCACCTGCAGCAACTCTACTTTTACGAATATAATCCAACAATGATGTCTTGCCATGATCAACATGACCCATAATCGTTACTACAGAGGCGCGTGATTGTAGCTCGACATCTTCAGTGGAAATCGAAGATAGCACTTCCTGTTCAAAATTGTCTTCATCCTGAAGAACTGGCGTATGTCCGATTTCCTCAACCACAAGTACAGCCGTATCTTGATCAAGTGTCTGATTAATGGTTGCCATCACTCCAAGCCCCATCAGTGATTTGATGACTTCTGCAGCTTTAACCGACATTTTTTTTGCAAGATCCTGAACTGAGATGCTTTCTGGAATTCGTACTTCGTATACAATCGGTTGACTCGGTTTCTCAAATGCATGCTCAGTTTCTCGAAACACAGTCTTCGATCTAACTGCGCGAGAACCTTTTTTCTTGCGTTTTCCTGTTTCACGAACATGCAACTGTTTGCGGTTATCGTTTGAACCACCTTTTTTGCCCTTACGTGCGGATTTTTTTGCATCAGGCGCTGGTTTTGGTTTCGCATCAGCAACAGGTGTTGCTGATGTTTGTTTGGTTTGTGCAGGTTGTTGCAATTGTTTCTGCTGTTGGTTTAATAACTCAGCTTTGCGTGCCTCATCTTGATTGAGCTTTTCTTGTTCCAAGCGCTGCTGTTCTTCTAATTGAAGACGCTTTGCCACCTCCTCAGCTTCACGCTGTTGAGTTAACAGTGTTTCTTTTTCTACTCTTTCAGCCTCCTCTGCTTCTGCTTTGAGACGCTGACTATCAAGTTCTTGACGTGCTTTTTCAATTTCCTGAAGCTCATTATCTGTATCAACCAACTCACTTTTCTTGATGTAAGTATGACGTTTACGAACTTCTACACTCACTGATTTAGTCGTGCGTCCTGTTGGAGTTGTTCGTGATTGTCTTAACTCGCCCACTGAACGACGCTTCAAAGTCACTCGCTTTGGAGACTCTGCTGATTCTTGTTGTTTGCCATGAGCACCGCGTAAATAAGATAATAATTTTATTTTTTCATTGTCGGAAAGCACATCATCAGCGCCACTAGCTGTCAGTCCTGCTTCACCTAGCTGGGATATCAGCCGCTCAAGCGGAACCCCAACGGTGTCCGCGAGTTGTCGTACAGTTACTTCACTCATGGTCAAAACTCCCGTTAATCGTTCTGCTCAGCAAACCAGGGTTCACGTGCTTTCATTATCAATTTTCCAGCAAATTCTTTGTCCAGTTCTTCAATGTCCAGCAAATCATCAATTGCGCATTCTGCAAGATCTTCTGCTGTCTTAATACCCGCTGCAGCAAGTCGCAACGCCAAATCAGCTGTCATACCTTCAAGTTCCAGCATATCCTGAGCCGGTGTGGCATCTTCCAGTTTTTCTTCTGAGGCAATTGCATCAATCAGCAGCGCATCACGAGCGCGATTGCGTAGCTCTTCAACAGTGTCCTGGTCAAAATCTTCTATTTGCAAAAGTTCATTCATCGGCACATAAGCAATTTCATCAATCGTGGTAAATCCTTCAGCGACAAGAACTCCTGCAACATCATCATCGACATCCAGTTTATTCATGAATACAGTCATTAGCTGACTGGCTTCAGTATCTTGCTTTTCATTGGCCTGAGTCTGATCCATAACGTTCAGTTCCCAGCCAGTCAGCTGAGCCGCCAACCGTACATTTTGCCCGCCTCGACCAATGGCGATTGACAAGGAATCTTCGCTGACCGCAACATCCATTGAATGCGCATCTTCATCGACCACAATCGCTTCAATCTCAGCCGGTGAAAGTGCATTAATAACATATTGGGCTGGTGTTTCATCCCAAAGGATAATATCTACTCGCTCGCCGCCCAATTCACCGGAGACAGCCTGTACCCGCGAACCACGCATCCCTACACACGCGCCGACCGGGTCAAGTCTGGCATCATGGCTGCGCACTGCGAGTTTAGCGCGCACACCAGGATCTCGTGCTGCACCAATAATTTCAATGACTCCTTCACTGGCTTCTGGAACCTCCAGCTTAAAGAGTTCAATTAATAACTCAGGAGCAGTGCGACTGATAAATATCTGTGGGCCTCTAGTTTCAGAGCGCACCGCTTTAACATAGCCTCTAAGCCGATCACCAATGCGTGCTGCTTCACGTGGAATCATATCAAAACGCGGCACAAAGGCTTCAGCATTACCACCAAGATCAAGAAAAATCCCTTTGCGATCTGTACGTTTAACCACGCCGGTAATTAATTCACCAATACGTTCTTTATATTGTTCATAAATCTTGAGACGCTCAGCTTCACGGACTTTTTGGATAATCACTTGTTTTGCAGCCTGCGCTGCAATACGCCCAAATTCCACGGACTCAACTGGCTCCTCAATGTAATCGCCCGCTACAATTGTCGAGTCACTTTCGCGCGCAGCAGCTAATGTCAGAGTTGTATATGGACAAACCTCTTCATCAGTATCGTCATCTACATTGACACTTGGCTGTTCGTCACCTGTATCAAGAGTCTCATGTGTATCTGGATCAATAACCAGCCAGCGCCGCACTGTATCATAATCACCAGTCTCTCTGTCGATAGTCACTCGAATATCAACTGGATGTCGGTAACGTTTTCCTGTTGCCGTTGCCAATGCTTGTTCTATTGCTTCGAAAAGCTCACCCTTGCTGATACCTTTCTCATTGGAAACAACGTCCGCGACCAATAAAATTTCCTTGTTTGCCACTTTATGATCCCTTCTTGCGACTCATGTCGTATTCAGCAATAAGCCGCGCCTTGCGAATTGACGAAAACGGCAGCACTCGTTGTTGTTTTTCTGATGATGTTTTGATCAGCACACTATTTCCCTGAACACCTTCAAGCATTCCCTTAATGTTGCGTTTACCATCAATTGCCTCATACAATTCAAGCGATGCATTCTCTCCTTGAAAGCGCAGATAGTCTTCTATCTGAAATAATGGACGCTCAATTCCTGGCGAGGACACTTCTAACTGATACTCCCCATTAATTGGATCTTCGACATCAAGAGCACCGCTCAATTGGTTGCTGACTCTGACACAATCGTCGATTAACACGCCATTGATTCCATCAATATAAATTCTCAACAATTTGGAATGACGCTGGGAAACCATCTCTACACCAACAAATTCGTATCCCAAGCCTGTGACCGTGCGCTCAACAAGAGTTGTTACATTTTTAGATAACATTGCCATCACAAAATCACCGTCACAAAATCAACCATGCACAAAAAACGGGCACTAAGCCCGTCCGATCAAGAACCCCAAAAAGCAAAAAACCCCGTAACGGGGCCTCTCGAATTGGTAGCGGGGGCAGGATTCGAACCTACGACCTTCGGGTTATGAGCCCGACGAGCTACCAGACTGCTCCACCCCGCGGTACCTAGACCAACAAGTATACGGCATCTAGAGCTACACCACAAGAATTATAGAAGTGCGTTTCTTACAAAGCAGCACTCATGGAAAGTCTAATTAAACCCCTAGGGCATTGTTTTTCAGCAAATTATCTTGCATGAATATCAGCAATTTCCAACTTGTTATATTACTTAAATTATTTTCCTGGGCACGTACTTTGCTCTCCTACTCACTAGGTACTCGATCATCAATATTTTAACAATTTTACGCAGGATTTTTTTATCATATTCAAGACGCATCAACAGGCGCATAGTGAGCTAAGAAACGTGCATGAAATAACTTGAACATTCTGACTTGTCTTTTTGCTCCTGACTAAGCGATCTCAATCGTTGCGTAGAACAACTATGCGCCTCTTGAGATCGCTTAGTCAGAAACAAAAACTGTGTCATCATTGTTCAAGTTATTCCATGCACGTTCCTAACGTAACTGTTTCTGCAACGCCGAAGATGATAAAAAAGATAAGTAAAATGTTAAAAGATTGATGATCGAGTACTTACATATAGCATGTGGGCATAGCCAACAATCCTCAACCCAAAGTTAAAGCATGGATTGACTCCCCCGACTGAAGAATGAAATACAGAAAAACATGTGGGAGCTCAGGAAGCGGCAGAAGGCAGAAGGAGCCCACCTGCTCCTAGCTCGCATTGCTCATCAGTTAAGAGATGATCGTACTGCTACTGGATTCGCAGGAAATTTTATATACGGGGCGAAATAACTGTGTGCATTCCTGCACAGTCTTTAATATCTGCTCACTTTCGGGTAATCACCCTGCGGATCATAGTGATAATAAGCAAAAGGTCTTTGGAACGTTGCATTAGCTGGTCCAAAAATCAGTGTTTTGGCAACTTTATCAATTGCATCATGTGGCGGCGCAATGGTGGCAAACAGAGAAAGCGGTAATGTACCTAAAAAAACTGCTGCTCCGGCGACACTCCCAATAAACCCGAGTGGCCGCAAAACTACAATTTCAGTTGCTACATCACTAACATCATAATCGAGTGGGCGAATTGTATTTGCAGCAGATGAATAACTCCTTGCAAAGCTAATCTCCATTGACAATAACAAGATGATACTTAGAAAAAATTTCAATTATGCCTCCTGAGATCAATTTGGTTCCGATTATGTCATCCAGTCATTAATGGGGCAGCATAGAGATCTGAGATGATTTTTGTTTCTTCAATCACACCAGCAACAATTTTTGCATCTTCATCTGCTACAACGTGTTTCCAGTAATCAGCTGCTTTTTGCAGTAAATTATTGTATTCATCAACAGAAATTGGCGGACGATAAAGAACAACCGGGGTGTCACTGATTAAACAGCAAAGTTCTTCATATTCGGAATGTGTTAGTCGAATTGCATTTCCTAAGCGAAGCATTATGAGCCCCTCTAGTTGTTTGGCAACAGTGATGAAATGGCGGAGAGAGAGGGATTCGAACCCTCGATGGGCGTTAACCCATACTCCCTTAGCAGGGGAGCGCCTTCAGCCGCTCGGCCATCTCTCCGGATTTTATGTCTAAGTGCTAGTAGTCTTTCAATGTGATATTGCCGGGCATATAAAGCCGATAAATGGTCATCTGCGTTGTTGCACTCGTTTGGATTAGCCTGCTAGTCCTGCTCTCGTGCGCCTAGCAGCTAACCACTTCTCAACTCCCTATACTCGGCAATATCACATTGAAAGACTACTAGGTGGCTTGGCAAAATAAATAGACTCATGTTACTTGTCTTTTTGTTTCTGGCCAAACAATCTCAATGTTACGTAGAATCACCTTGTTCCTCAGTATGACCATCAACAGGCTCACTATCGATATGTTCATCATCGGTTGTTTGGAAAATTGGTTCTTTTTCTACCACGCTGGCTTGTGACTTAATTTCAGAAACTTGTTTGCCCAGAGCCTCATCATGAATACGATTGTATATTTCTTCTCTGTGAACAGCAACCTCAGTTGGCGCTTTGACACCAATACGAACTTGATTGCCTTTTACAGCCAAGACCGTAATGGTGACATTGTCACCGACCATCAAGGTTTCACCTATCCGTCGTGTCAAAATAAGCAATGTAAACTCCCTGTACTAGAAAACCTGTCTTCCTTTCCATAATTTAACATGGTGCAGGTGTGAATATCGCTTGATTATAACAGCAGAATCAATTCATCGGAAAGCAGATTAGCAATAAAGTTCGACAGCTCACCTCTTCATCAGCTCAGTTTACCCATCAATCCTAAGTTGCCAGAGTACTAGGAGGCTGCCCAAGAATAGAGAGCCTACTGCGGAAAAACTGGATTTGACCTGATTTTCCCATTATCTTGGTTAAATAGAACAACTATTCGCCTCAAATAATGAAAAATTTAGCCTCAAACAGCTTTCCCTCGCTACGGCTTCTATTCTCGGACAGTATCCCAAGTCATTTTGTGAATTGACGCACCCGTTCACGTCGAGCAAGACGTGGATCAACTTGTAATGGCCTGTAGATTTCAACTCGATCGCCATGTTGCAATACTTGACTGAGTTCTACAACTTGTCCGAATATTCCAACTTTGTTAATTGACAAATCAATTTCAGGAAAAGTTCCCGACAGATTGCTTTTGACAATCACTTGCTCAACAGTTGCTCCAGCTTTAATTTCTAGTGCAATAATTTGCTGTTCACTGGGTGTTGCATAAGCAACCTCAACCGCAATAAGTTCATTCCCTATAGAGATCTTTAGCGCGTTGATGGAAAGCATCCACCATGGTCTCACATATCTGATGAAAGATTCGTCCAAATGCGATCGCAGCAATCCCACCAGGCAGCTCGAATTCCAGTTTCAGAGAAATCTTGCTCGCATGATCACTTAACGGAATAAAATGCCAAGCGCCGTTCAATGAATTAAATGGCCCATTGAGCAAAGTCATCTTAATTTCATTCGGCTTCAGATTCACATTTTGAGTTGAAAATTTTTTATGGAAACCACCACGGGCAATTTCAAGCTCTGCTTCAACAACTGCATCCACACTGGACAAAACACGACTGGACTGACACCAGGGCAAAAAACACGGGTAGGACTCAATATCGGCAACCAGCAAAAACATCTCATTAGCCGAAAAACGCACTAGGGCGCTACGTTCAATTTTCGTCATTACGTTAAAAAATACCGATGACACTTAGCATAACCAGGAAGATAGCAACTGGAACAAGATATTTGACCAAATTAATCCATATCGTGAATATGCTGGCGCTCATTTTACTCTCTTCACTCAACAATGATTGCTTCACAACCCACCCAGTAAAAACTGCAATAAGAATACCTCCCAGTGGCAGTAGAATATTCGAGGTCAGGTAATCGATGAACTCAAATATATTCTTGTCTAACAATTGAATATCTGACCATTCATTAAACGATAAAGCAGTCAAAATGCCGGTTAACCACACAGCAACACCACTTGACAAACACGCATCCGCACGAGATAACTTACGACTTTCCATCAACCAACGGACGAGTGGTTCAATTAAGGCAATCGATGATGACAATGCTGCAAACACTAATAATGTGAAAAACAAAAACCCAAATATTGAACCTAATGGCATTTGAGCAAAAGCGATTGGTAATGTTTGAAAAATAAGTCCGGCACCAGATCCCGGCTCCAATTGATGAGCAAACACTATCGGAAAAATTGCCAGACCTGCCAGTAGCGCCACAATTGTGTCGGCAGCAGCAATAATAAAACTTGATCCAGAAATGGAGATCTCTTTAGGCAGATAAGCACCATACATAATCAACATCCCCATCCCCAACCCTATCGAGAAAAACGCTTGACCCAAGGCAATCAACACTCCCTCACCTGTTAACTTATCGAAATCAAGAGAAAACAGAAATTTAAAGGCCTGCTCTGAATCGCCAGCAAACAAACTGTAAGCAACCAGCAGCAATAGCAAACCAAAAAGAGCCGGCATCATAAAACGTACCGCTTTCTCCAAACCTGCTTGCACTCCTTGGGAAACTAACCACATCGTTGCCCCTATAAATAAAGAATGCCAAAATAACAATTGCACAGGGTCGCTGATCAGCTGATCATAAACACCACTGATTTCTCCAGCATCCATCCCCCAAAACGCACCTGTAATCATTTTGATGGCATACACTAGTGTCCAGCCAGCAACAACACTGTAATACGATAAAATCAGAAAGCCTGTCAGCACTCCCATGACGCCAACCAGCTTCCACCAACTTGACGCACCGGACTCACGCGCCAAATCCAGCATTGTATTGACAGGGCTTTTACCCACGCGCCGACCTAAACTGAGCTCGGCAATCATCAACGGGATGCCGATCAATAAAACACACAATAAGTACACCAGAACAAAGGCACCGCCACCGTTCTCACCTGTAATGTATGGAAACTTCCAGATATTTCCCAAACCAACAGCTGCACCGGTTGCTGCCAAAATAAACCCAAAGCGTGACGACCACTTTCCCTGAGATGCTGCGTTATCACTAATCATTTAATCATCCTACTTAATAAAAATAGAGGTCGTTGCCACCGATTGATAACAAATCATCAATCACAACGCTAAAACAGGTAAAATACCAAAGTTTACAAGCCGAGTCAGTCAAATACCTATTCATCGTCAAAAAAATATAACATGGGCAACAAGAAAAAAGCGAAAACACCTGGAAAAACCATTGCTTTAAATCGTCAGGCAAAACACGATTATTTTATCGAGGAACGTTTTGAAGCCGGTATCAGCCTGCAAGGCTGGGAAGTCAAATCTCTGCGCGCTGGAAAACTGCAATTACAAGAAAGCTATGTGTTCGTCAAAAATGGTGAAGCCTGGCTGTTCGGCGCACATATTACCCCACTCAACACAGCATCCACACACGTTAATCCAGATCCGACTCGCTCACGCAAATTATTACTCCACAAAAACGAATTAAACAGATTAATCGGTGCCGTAGAACGCAAGGGCTATACATTGGTACCAATTGCCATGTATTGGAAAAACAGTTTGGCAAAACTGGAAATCGGTTTAGCTAAAGGCAAAAAACAACACGACAAACGTGCAACAGAAAAAAATCGTGACTGGACACGAGAAAAACAACGTATCCTTAAACATGGTTAGACGATAGTCCGAAAAATTTGCCAGATATATTAATTTTTTGAGCCCAACCTCTAAACCCACAACAAATTCACGCTGTAACATTAGTCAACGTATTCTACATAATTAATAACTATTATAATCAATGATATAGAGTTAAAAAGTCTGTTTACTGTGTGGTTTCAATGATCAAATTAGTTTCTTAAGCTTGTCGTGAACTCAATACCGGTTATACTGTCTGATTAGATAGACACTTACTGGGGGCGACCTGGCTTCGACACGGATCGCGAAACCCAAGGTGCATGCCGAGGCACAGTAAACCTCGTTAATCCAACTGTAACCTTTTTAGTTGCCAACGACGACAACTACGCACTCGCTGCTTAATACCCAGTAGGGTGCCATCTGGCCGGAGCCGTGCTTGTGCGTCCGTTACCAGGTGTCACTTCTCACAAGA
>JAZGEP010000340.1:0-3747 GCA_036478815.1 Methylococcales bacterium | reverse complement strand
TTCCATCGGTATCAAATTTCTGGAGGGCTTGTGCTGTGGCCAAGCTTCCCATCTCATTGCATCCATCCAGGATCGCTTTTTCCATTTCCAGTAAACTACCGGTGAGTGTGACAGTGACCTGAAGAGTGAATTAATTTCCTTCATGAGCGACGACTTCAGTCATTTCCTTTTCCTCTTAATATCAGCAAGATAAGGTATTGATCCTCGTTTTTACTTTAAGTTCCACATTATTCAAAATCAGCACCCGTTCTTTGTGATTGTATCTGATTGATTGCTTGATAGTTATCCGGTTTGAGCAGGGAAAGGGGTTCTCCCTAGATCAGGAGGTCTGAAAGTAGTTTGAAGTATGATTGGTTATTTCACTGTTTACATCTCCACAGATTTTTTTGTATATCATGAATTGGATGATTCGGGGTAAATACAGTGTATTTAACCTTGTCTTCATCTGTCATCGAATGATTCAGGCCACGACTTTCCTCGTACTATATAGCGTTAGCAATGACTATTTTGGTAATAGTTACCTGTTTGCCGAATTCCAGTAGATCGCTGGATATATTGAAATTGCCATAATACTCTTGGGTTTTTCTTAGCATTCCATCCTGTACCTGGCACGCGCAAAGCGTATGTTGGTGCGCACAATACCAACGTACTTCCATACCATTTTCTGCACCAGATGTTTCTACATGTAGGAAGGCTCCTGTATGGGATGTAGACCACAATCGTATCTATGAGACTGTTCTCAGAATAAAGTATGCAATATCCATCGCTTCAACCAAATGACATGATGAAAAATAGCTAATATATAACAATATTAACTTGAGCCCAATGAGTACACTGGGTTCAGTAATTTTTCTGGTTATCAGCGGCTTAAGGATCTATCAATTCCTAATACTCTTGGTGCATTGAGATTCGTATTTTCCATGACTTTTTGTGATCTGGTCGAGGTTTTCATTACTAACTCGGAAGCTGATCACATTTTTATACTATGCTTATCTGCATCAATCTCAAATATTTAACACACTATAAAACAAGGTGTTGCTCTATATGTACTATGCAAGATTTCACGGTTTTACATTGATTGAGCTAATAACAACGCTGTCTGTTGCTGCAATTATTTTAACTGTTGGCGTTCCTGGATTTCAAACAATGGTACAAAACAATCGTTTGACAACTGACATCAATCGCTTGATAACCGATTTAAATTTGGCGCGTATGGAAGCAATTAAACGAGGCCAAGATGTCACTATTTGCAAGCGAAATACAGCGGGTACAGATTGCGACGATGCAAATACATGGGATTTGGGCTGGATTGTATTTTCTGATCCAGATCGTGATGGCGTTGTTGATGCTGGTGAGGAAATTATTCGTGTAACTGCGGAATTGGATACAGGTATTTCGCTAACATACGGAAAGGATCAAGTTACCTATGATTCGCAGGGATTCTCCTATGGTTTTGCAGGTTCTTTTGTGATGAGCGATGCCAGAGGATCTGATTATGCCAAAACACGGGTTATCTCTAATGCCGGTCGTATCAGGATCGATTGATTTCAGAAAAAAACAAGAAACAATGAATAAAACCAAGATTTACAAATTTGATAAATTCCAGAGCAGTGGTTTTACACTCGTAGAAATTATGGTCACCTTGGTCATTGTCTCAATCGGTATGCTGGGTTTGTCGAAATTGCAGTTAACCAGTTTGCGTTATAACCAGAATGCATACCAACGCTCAATCGCCACACAGCTTGCCTATGATATGACTAATCGTATGCGTGCAAATGCGAGTGTTGTTAACTCAGGTGCATATCACTCGCCAACGGCAGCACAAAAAACGGCTTGTTTAAGCACAGCCGGTTGTAGCCCAACAGAGATGGCAGCTCATGATGTGTATGAATGGTTAAGCACAGCTAGCCCAACTTCAGTTGTTAACCAGTTACCAGATTCATCCGCTACGGTTTGTCTGGACAGTACTCCTGAAGATGGTGTTGCAGCTACCCCTGCTTGTGATGGTTTAGGCAGTCAGCATGCCATCAAGATATGGTGGTCAAACGATGCTGGTGTAACAACTTTTCGCTTTGTCACTAGTGTGCAAATATGAAACAGACAGGTTTATATTTATCCAAAATCAATATGAAGCGAATCACCGGTTTTACGCTGGTTGAACTGATGATTGCAATGACGATTAGTATGGTACTCATTGGTGGTGTTATTGAGGTGTTTCTGGCTAGCAGCCAAGCATACCGTTTGCAGGAGTCGCAAGCCAGGATGCAGGAAAATGCCCGGTTTATATTTGCAATTTTAAGCAATTCTATCCGCCAAACCGGTTACACCGGTTGTAATTCCAGAAAACCAGGCACCATTACCAATACTTTGAATAACGCAAGCGACCATGCGTACAGATTTGGCACGGCACTGGAAGGCTACGAAGCAGAAGCAAACAGCTGGAGCCCAACTGTTGATGCGGCCATTACATCACCATTACTCGGTAATGACATTATTGTTATTCGCGGTGCGCTTGATAGTGGTATCCGTGTGGTTACACCATTTATGAATACTTCGTCAGCTGCATTACATATAACAGACGACAGTGGTTTGGAACAGGAGGATATTGTGATGGTAACCGATTGTAGTGCTGCTGCGATTTTGCAGATTTCAAACGCTAACCCGAATTCTTCTGGAACAATAGTTCATAACACAGGTAATGTAGTTAGCCCATCAAACGCTACCTCTAATCTTGGCAAAATCTATCGAGATGATGCTGAAATTATCAAAATGGAGACCCGCGCCTTTTACATAAGAACAGGTGCAAGCGGATTGCCAGCTATGTATCAAAGAATCGGACTTAATGCTGCTGAAGAGCTGATAGAAGGTGTGGAAGGCATGCAGATTTTATACGGAGAAGATACGGATGGTGATTCCTATTCTGATCGTTTTCTGTCGGCCGATCAGGTTGATATGGAAGAGGTGGTCGCAGTCAGAATTAGTATTCTCCTACAAAGCATTACTGATGCACTGACCACTGGTTATCAATCCTATACATTTAATGGGACAACGGTAACACCGACTGATCATCGGGTAAGACGGGTTTTTACAACAACAATTGCTTTACGTAATCGAATTCCTTAATGGTTGACAAAATAATGAAGAGAACAGCTCGACTTGTTTTTCCAAAAGAAATACAGCGACAACAAGGTGCAGCCTTAATCGTCAGTTTGATTGTATTGATGGTAATGACCATGATCGGTTTGTCGAGCATGCAATCAACCACCATGGAAGAAAAAATGGCTGGCAATATGCGTGATCAAAGCGTTGCATTTCAAAACGCTGAAATAGCACTACGTGCTGGCGAAGACTATCTTGGGTCACCAATTTTACCGGCTTTTAATGGCAGCCTCGGTTTATATCAGCCAGCCAGTGGTGAAACTGATTTGCCATTGTGGGAGAACTTTGTTTGGACTGTATCGGACAATGTGATCACCGTTAGTAATCTGACTTTGGCGGACTCGGTAAGTGATCCTGTTTATATTATTGAAGAATTGGCTGAAGTGACTGATTTAACAGGGAGTCTTGAAGCTGCATTGCCAAAAATTTCGGCTTTTTACAGGGTAACAGCGCGAGCAACCGGCACCAGTGACACTTCACAAGTAATTTTACAAAGCGTTTTTAAGCGATAAATAACATGGGAATCGGAAGGGATGGTAACGGCTTGGTTAGAAAAGGAATTGATTAATGAATTCATGGTTTAGAATT
>JAZGEP010000339.1:0-6765 GCA_036478815.1 Methylococcales bacterium | reverse complement strand
ATGCGATTCATGGCATGTTGAAACATGACAAGCCTTTCGATAACACTCGATTCTATGCAATTCCAGAATCTACGGGATAGTCAAAAAAAACCTACAATGTAACTTGACCTTAAACAGAGTATCTACGTGCTGCGTTTAAAGCAATAAAAGACCTTGCAGCATGGCAAAGGGAAATTTCGCACACAAAATAGATTTGTAAGTGAGCATAACCCCAAGCCAATTACCCTTATACAAGAAAAATGCATAATCCGACAATCAACCCCACAGCGCTCCTAATGAAAACTCGATCGCATCGAAAGGTGGTTGTTTGACAGGCGCATCACCCTCAAGGCTGTCGAGTAGCAGCCAGTGTGGTTGGTCGCGGCTGTTGTCGAGAGTATAAACCTCGAGGGTTTGCAGGTCTGGATCGACTAGCCACAGGTGTCGTACGCCTTCGCGAGCGTAGATAGGCATTTTCAGTACGCGATCTGTGCGGGCGGTGGAAGGCGATAGAATTTCACAAATCCAGTCAGGGGCAAGTTCAAACCAGGCTGTTTTTGGTAGGGCTGGCATGCGCTCGCGATGCCATCCGGCAAGATCGGGCACGAGGATATCGTTGCCAAGGTGCAGTTCCGGTTCGTCAAGAATCCACCAGCCACCCGGACCGCCAAGGCCTCCATCGTAGGGTCCACCGATCCGATATCCGAGTGCAGAATAGGCTCGGGTATGTTTGGGCGCTGGTCGCGGATGCGTATGCAGCTCGCCTTTAATGATCTCGCCGACGAGGTTCTCGGGGAGGTCGAACAGATCATGATAGTTTGCTGTGCTTTTGACTGGTTGTGACATATCAGCTTGTTCCAGAGGACTGAGTGCAATTGTAACAGATCGCTAATCGTGATAATAACAGGCGAGCAGATCTGCCTTCTGTGTCAGGATAGTTGTCGCAAAGCAGTCAGCCTTTATCAGAAATGGAGTATTCTCCATGTATCAAGTTTAAATTTTAGACATGGAAATTCAGGACAGATACATTCTATTGGTGTAGCCATTTAAAGCCCATAACAAAAAACATGATTCCCACGCTGGAGATTGGGAACGAATAGTGGTGTGTGAGGTTACCTCTGTCTTGATAACAAAAATCTGCTCTTTTTAGCATAGTTTTACTATAGTTAACTGTGTGATGTATGAAGTAAAACTCCATGATTTGTTTCGCTCAACCAATACGCTTATCGATATCATAAAATGACCATGCCCGATCAACAACCAGAATCCAACAACATCGTAGACCAAGCTGTAGCCGAAGGTGGTGCTTACGAGGTAATCCGTAAACGCCTTGTTGATCAAGGCCAAACGCTCAAAAATCAAACCAAGTCCTTAAATGAAGCACGCTTGACAGAATTCGGTAGTTCCGAGATGGCTGTGGCTGCTCGGGTGCGCGTGCGGACTGAAAACAATTGTGTGGCACGTGATATTGTCCAGGTCGGTGATTTGTTGTTGTTTGGCTATAACGTTTATATCGGGTTGAAGAAGGAAACCCGTATTGAGGATGTGTTTTCTCTGTATCGTCTGACAACCACCTCTGTATCGAATGCAAACAATACCGACAATGATGATGTTCAGTATGAAATGGAGCAGCAAGCACTCGATACCAGTTTTCTTGCCGAGACATCATTCCGTAATGATTTTGCTGAGTTGTATCGTTATTACAAACAAACCAGGCTGGTCGAGCTAACCGCCAAGAATGGTAAGTTGCTGGCGGGTTTTCAGATTGGCGAGCGGGTGGAAGATATCCGCGTGTTTCGCTGGGCAATTTCTGCCGATGGCAAACAAGTCAGCTATATCGATAATCGTGGTGAGCGCGATATTCAGCTTCCGCCTGCTTTCGATTTTGAGTGGCAAGAGACCACCCGTGATGATTCGGTGAATGGTCGTCATCCGCATATCAATATTCTGGATACGGTGTTTGTTGAGACTATTAATGGTGATTTAACCATTAAGGTGGAAAACAATACTGATAATGGTCGCGGAGTTTATAGCGAAGCTGTTGAAGACCAGACTCAGTCGCTGGATGATGCTCAAATTGAATATGCGCAAGTCGGCCAGCTGATTCTATTAAAAATTCTTCCATATCGTGAACAGGACTGGCGTTATTTTATTTTTAATACCGCGACAGAAAGTGTGTTGCGCATGGATGCGATTGGTGAATCCTGTGTACAACTTCCGGAAGACCACGGCATTATTTTCCCCGGTGGTTATTATCTGCAAAACGGACAGTACAAAACCTACGATACCGAGACTGAGGGCTTAAAATTCAGACGGCGCATCAATTCGCCCAATGGTGAGGATGTGCTCTATGTGTTTTACCAGCCGGAATTAGGTGTGGTTGCGTTGTTTTCCTATAACGTCATTGAACAGTCGCTGCAAAACCCGATTGTCGGTCATGGTCATGCCTTGGCAGACGATGGCACGGTGGTCATTTTTACAGCCGAAGGTGAACCGACTCGTATTCACCCCATGCAAATCTGGCGCACACCTTATACGAGCCAGGAATTTGCCAGCCGTGTACCAGCTAATCAATCGTTTTTTGGACGTATTGGTAATGCTGAATTAGTGCGCGGAATTTCTGATTTGTACAGTGTGTGTCGGTTGATTGACGAGCAATCAGTTTCAGCCCGTTTGTATGAAGAACTGAGCAAAACTTCGGCAAAAATGTTTGATGCGCATTACTGGGTTGAGGATTCAGAAACGCAAGGTATTGGCACGTTGCTGAAAGAGATTGCCAGCACCTCGGAATTGGTGATTGATGAATTTGAAAAAGTAGAAAGCATTCGTCAGCAATCCGCTAAAACCATGCTTGAAGCTGAGCAAGTGCAGTCAGACTTGCTGCAATCAATTCAGCCCGACAGTTGGGAAACAGCCGAGCAATATGTGAGTGCTTTGGATCAATTGCGCCGTCAACGTGGACATTTGGCAACCATTAAAGAGCATCGCTATATTGATCTGGATCGCATTAGCGAAATGGATCAGGTGTTGGAGCAAAGCAGTGAGCAACTCGGTGAAAAAACCGGAATCTTTCTGGCTGACGAAAAAGCACTGCTTCCGTACCTGGATAAAATTGAGAATTTCAATCAGCAGATAGACAAGGCGCAAACCATCGCGGTGCTGACTCCGGTTATTGATGAGATTGACACCACTGCCAGAGGGCTGGATTTATTGTCAGAACTGATGACGACGTTGAAAATCAGCGATGCAACTGTGCGTACCCGTATTGTTGATGCAATTTCAGAAGTGTATTCCAAACTCAATCAAAGCAAAGCCACTGCACGCCATAAGCAAAAAGAAACTGGTTCTGAAGAAGCATTGGCGCAATTTGCTGCACAATTCAAACTGTTCTCGCAAAGCATCAATAACGCACTGGAAATGGCGAATAGTCCTGAGCGCTGCGATGAACAATTATCGCGTTTACTGGTTCAACTGGAAGAACTGGAAAGTCAGTTTAGTGATTATGACCAGTTTTTAGCGGACATTATGAGTAAGCGCGAAGAGATTTATGAATCCTTTGAAGCGCATAAACAGCAGCTGCTCGATACCAGACAACGTAAAGCGCAATCGATTAGCGATGCAGCGCAACGCATGTTGACGAATATCGAACGGCGTTGCAATCGGTTTAGTGATGCTGATCAACTCAACACCTATTTTGCTTCTGATGCTTTAGTGTTGAAAATCCGCGAGCTGGTCGAAAAATTGCGTGGGCTGGATAATGCCGTCAAAGCGGATGATATCGCAGGGCGGTTCAAAGCGATACAAGAGCAGGCATTACGTTCACTGCGTGATAAAACCGATATTTATGAAGACGGAGGCAACGTTATCAAGCTGGGGCCGCGCCATAAGTTTAGCGTGAATACCCAAGAGCTGGATTTAACCATTATTCCACGCAATGAGGTGCTAACTTTACACATCACTGGAACAGATTATTTTGAACCACTCGATAGTCCAGAATTACTTGCGTTGCGCGAGTATTGGGAGATGGCATTAGAATCTGAATCGCCACAGGTCTATCGCGCAGAATACCTTGCTTATCTTATTTTGCAAGCTGCAGAAGCCAATCAGGACAATCTCGATCTAATCACTTTGCAAGCCGCTTTGCATGATGACGAGGCATTGCTAACACTGATTCGTGACTTTGCCGCACCGCGTTATCGTGAAGGTTATGAAAAAGGCATTCACGATCATGATTGCGCACTGATACTCAAAAGCCTGATTCCGGCATTACAAAGCGCAGACCTATTGCGTTACTCTCCGGTTAGTCGTGCGCTGGCGCAAATCTTCTGGGCAAATCGGGAAACCATGCCTAAGCTGGAAGCCAGTTATATTACTTGGCAAACACGCGCACAATCTGCTGCACAAATGCAGTCCAGCTTAATCAGTCATCAAGCGACTCACTTGTTGTCAGCTGAGGTTGAGCAAGCTTTGCATACCTTTCTAAAGCAATATCCTCTCGCTCAGAACTCAGCAGATAATAATTCTGGCGATTTTAATACATTGGTCATCGAACAAACTGCACATTATCTGGTTGCCGAATTAAGCCGGGAACGCTTGCAATTTATTGGCAGCAAGTATGCGCAACAATTGGTAGAAGAACTGAAACGCAGTCTGGATGAATCCACCTGGCGAAATTACCAGACCGCTTTGGAAAAACTAAGCAATCGGATTGATCAACGCTGGCAATTAACCCAAGCCTGGTTGCAAGCTTTGGTGGAACATAAACAATTGCAATCGCTACAAGGCTATATTGCGGAAGCCGTGGCAGTATTAAATGGTGATCAACGCATCGACCGGCGCAGTTCGCAGACAGACCTTGAATTGAGCATTGATCAGTTAATGGGTGATCATTTAGTCATTCAGCAACGCAGTCTTGGTTTTGCTGTTGATGACTTTTTGCAGCGCTTGCAACATCATCAGCAAGTGGTGATTAAAGGCTATCATGATTATCACAGTCTGCGTCAAACCATCATGGAACAGCAGCGATTAGCATTGCGTCTGGAAGAATTCAAAGCCAAGCCACTCAGTTCCTTTGTGCGCAATCGACTGATCAATGAAGCCTATTTACCGATTATCGGCGACAATCTGGCAAAACAAATGGGTACTATCGGAGAAAATAAACGCTCCGATTTGATGGGCTTGTTGATGATGATTTCACCGCCTGGTTACGGCAAAACCACGTTAATGGAATATGTCGCCAATCGTCTGGGATTGATTTTCATGAAAATCAACTGCCCGTCATTAGGTCATGATGTACTGTCTCTGGATCCTGACACTGCACCGAATGCCACCGCCAGACAAGAATTACACAAGCTTAATCTGGCACTGGAAATGGGCAATAACGTGATGTTGTATCTGGATGATATTCAACATACCCATTCCGAATTTCTGCAAAAATTCATCTCCCTGTGCGATGGAACACGGCGGATCGAAGGCGTCTGGAAAGGCAACACAAAAACCTACGACATGCGTGGTAAAAAATTCTGCGTAGTGATGGCAGGTAATCCTTATACCGAATCGGGAGAAGTGTTCAAAATACCGGATATGCTCGCCAACCGTGCAGACATCTATAATCTTGGCGATATTCTCGGGGGTATGGATGAACAATTTGCGCTGAGTTATATTGAAAATAGCCTGACATCAAACCCGGTGTTAGCACCGCTAGCAACCCGTGAAATGGACGATGTGTACAAAATCATCGACATGGCAAAAGGCGCAAACATCGCCAGCACCGATTTAAACCACCAATACAGCGGCGCAGAGCTGAATGAAATATTGGCAGTGTTACGCAAATTATTCACCGTGCAAGAACTGGTGTTAGCCGTGAATCAAAACTACATCAGTTCCGCAGCACAAGACGACAAATATCGCACAGAACCAGCCTTCAAACTGCAAGGCAGTTATCGCAACATGAATAAACTCTGCGAAAAAGTCTCAGCAGTGATGAATGATGACGAACTGATGCAAATGATCAGCGATCATTACCAGGGCGAAGCGCAACTACTTACCACTGGCGCAGAACACAACCTGCTAAAACTCGCACAACTACGTGGCAACATGACCGCTGAAGAACAACAACGCTGGAATGCAATTATAAAAGATTTTCAACGCAGCCAAAGCATGGGCGGCGATGGTGCAGATGCAGCCACCAAAGTTGCCTCGCAATTAAGCTATGTGACGGAGCATCTGGAGTCTATCCATCAGGCCATTAATAATGATACTGAGCTGTTACATCCAATCCATAACATTAGCAAACAACTACAAGCCCTCCAGAACACGGTTGAAGGTAAGGACGTTGGAATTCGCGTTGTTAACAAACCCTCTTTAGTTGTCGAGGATGCAATCCTGCAATTGGCGAATATTGTTGAAACCAGCTTAATGCCAGTTGTTGCATCCATGGACAAAAAAATTGATCTGGATTTGACTATCGTGCGCAAAGTGAATGAGTTGTCTGGTGAGATTAAAACGTTGCATCATAGTATTAAGCAGGAAAAATAATTTTTTGATAAAAATTATGAATTTGATATACAAATTAAACTCTATACTTTTTTTGAGACTAGACTATAGTTGTAAAAAAAGCTGTGATTTTGCTAATGATCACTATGATTTTAGATAGAACAGCTAGGAGGCTGTCCGAGAATAGAGAGCCTACTGCGGAAAAGCGGATTTTGGCCCATTTTTCCGATTAAATTCGTTCAATACAACAAGTATTCGCCTCATTTAATCGAAAAAATGCACTCAAAACCA
>JAZGEP010000338.1:0-5436 GCA_036478815.1 Methylococcales bacterium | reverse complement strand
TCACTTTCTTCTTATGCGCGGTTTGTTTTGAAGGAAATAGTCCATGCTTGCCAAGTCTCGAATGTCATGCAAACGTGTTCATTTATCTTGTTAGGAAATTTGGTTAACAGTTATAATTCAGACCATTTTACGTGAATCATCCATTTAATCTGCAAGATGAGTTGGGTTCTATTCAAGCCAGCAACCTCTATCGCCATCGTCAAATCCTGGATAGTCCTCAAGGCCTTGAAATCGAATCGGCTGGCAAGCGCTATCTGAATTTTTCCAGTAACGATTATCTGGGTTTGGCAAATCATCCAATTCTTGTTGAAGCCTTTCGGGCAGCTGTCGAACGATATGGTGTTGGTAGTGGTTCAGCGCATTTGGTGTGTGGACATTCAACTGCACATCATGCGTTAGAAGAAGAGCTGGCAGACTGGGTTGGTCGTGAGCGGGCGTTATTGTTCTCAACCGGTTATATGGCTAATCTGGGTGTCATTTCAGCATTGTTGAGCAAAACAGATGCGGTATTCGAAGACCGCCTCAATCATGCATCGTTATTGGATGGAGGGTTACTATCGGGTGCTCGGTTTCAGCGTTTTTACCATGCGGACTGTAATGATTTGCAGCGTCGACTTGATCAATCCACTGCGCATCGCAAACTGATTGTTACTGATGGGGTTTTCAGCATGGATGGTGATTTGGCTCCGCTACAAGCGTTATCGACCTGTGCACAACAAACCAATGGCTGGTTAATGGTGGATGATGCACATGGCATTGGTGTGTTAGGTGTTAAAGGGCAGGGTAGTTTGCAAGTTGCCGGATTAAATCAGTCTCAAGCACCTGTTTTGATGGGGACACTGGGTAAGGCGTTGGGTACATTCGGTGCTTTTATTGCGGGTTCTGAGGAACTCATAGAGTTTTTGATTCAACGTGCGCGTACTTATGTCTATACAACTGCGATGCCTGCAGCTGTTGCAGAAGCAACCCGCACATCTGTGCGATTGGTTCAAGCAGATGACTGGCGTCGACAAAAATTGGTTGATCTGGTGCTACGATTTCAGCATGGTCTAGCTCAACTTGGAATTCAACCGGTTGCTTCAACAACACCAATTCAGCCGATTTTGCTGGGCGATAGTCAACGCGCAATGCAAATCAGTGATGGTTTGAAACAGCGTGGTTTCTGGGTGACTGCGATTAGACCGCCCACAGTAGCAAAAGGCACTGCTCGATTACGAGTAACCTTCAGTGCATCTCATCAAGACACGCATGTTGATCGATTATTGGACGCATTGGATCAGTTGCTATGATACATAGACCCTGCAAGTGATCACACGCAGATCTCCAGTTGAGTATACACGGCGTCGATAGCAAATGATTGGTTTACATACTGAAACGCATGGTCATGGCAAGCCTTTGGTGCTGGTACATGGTTGGGGAATGCATAGCGAGATTTGGCGTGAATTTGCTTTACAGCTTGCAGAAGATTTCCAGGTAACCATGATTGATCTGCCTGGTCATGGGCATAGTGATGCAATCGATCAGTATTCATTAACACGAATCGCTACTGAATTGGTGAATACTATACCTGAACCTGCAGTCTGGCTGGGCTGGTCATTGGGGGGTGCAGTCGTGTTGCAATTAGCCCAAAACCACCCAGATCAAATCAAAGGCCTGTTACTAGTGTGTGCAAATCCGAAATATTCAAGCAGCAGCGATTGGCCAATGGCGATGGATGGAAAGGTGTTGAATGAGTTTGCGCAAGCTGTGCGCGAGAATGATCAAATCACCCTGGCGCGTTTCACTGGCTTGATGACGCAAGGGGAGGGTGAGCTGACGCGTGATATGCTCAGGTTTGTGCGCAAACGCTTGCCGCAAGCACCTGCAGCAGACAGAAATGCACTACTTTGGGGGCTGGATGTTTTACAGAATGCTGATCTTAGAACACAGTATCAACAGATCAAACAGCCACTTAGTGTGGTGCTTGGTGAAAATGATCCCTTAGTACCCAGTCAGGTTGGCGAACAGCTTGAGTTATTGAATCCTGATGCTGATGTTCATGTTGTGAAAAATGCTGGGCATTTGCCTTTTCTATCCCAGCAACTAACAATGCTCGGTTTGGTGAAAGCGTTTATGCAACGCATTGATTAAGTTTTGAAACCTGAATTCTTGCAAAATCTGGAAGTGAATGCCGTAGCAACGTCGTTTGCCAGAGCCGCAACAAACTATGATACCGTTGCGCGTTTACAGCGTGAAGTCGGATCGATACTGTTTGATAAGCTGACGAGTCATTGCTTGGCCAATCAAAGCATATTAGATGTTGGAGCTGGAACCGGCTATTGCACTGAATTATTGATTGGTCAAGACACGAACGTAGTGGCTCTTGATATTGCCCCTGCCATGCTGACTCAGGCTCGCCAACGACTTGGAGGAAAAGCCAGTTATCTGGCAGCTGACGCCCAATCATTACCATTAAAAGACCATTCTGTTGACATCGTGTTTGCAAATCTGGTTTTACAGTGGTGTGTTGATTTATCTGCTGTATTCCAGGAGTTTAAACGCGTACTTAAAAATGATGGACAGATCGTATTTAGTTCACTCGGTCCGCAAACCTTATGGGAACTACGAAGCGCATGGCAGAATGTTGACGCCTATCGCCATGTCAATGATTTTGTCGATATTAAACACGTGCAGCAGCAAATAGAATACGCTGGCTTGAATGGTATCGTTGAAACCCGGATGATCACACTGGAATATACTTCAGCGATTCATTTAATGCGTGAATTAAAGACCCTGGGGGCAGCGAATACCAGTCATCATCGACATCGTGGTCTGACTGGTAAGAGTCGTTTGCAACAAGTCAGTGATGAATACAGCAAACTAATGGGTAATCAAGTGACGCAAGCAACTTGGCATGTTTTGATAGGCCAACTGCGACTTGCTGAATAACAAAAGTTTAATTTTATTATGGCTTTGATATTGAATTATTTTGCTTCTTACGGCAGCTCGTCATAGAATATGGAGTTCTATGGAAATATTCGTACCATGAAAAAAACTGATAATAAAAAACAAAGTCGATTCCCGTTTACGCGAGAAAAAGACTTGAAAACTGTTGACAAACAGCGTTCTCTAACTGATTTAGTCCGCTCTAAATGGTTTGGTACTTATTATGGGGTTCTGGAAACACTTGGTAAAACCAAACGTGAAATGGTGGTCTACCGGGTTGAGTCAGCGCGTGACAGTCTGGAAGAAGCGAAACAGCAGTTTGAATCTGCGCTGGAAGAGTTTTTGGCATTAGTCGAAGTTGATGGAGGCCCACTTGAGCAGAAGTTCAAAAAACTAAGCCATGAGTTTTCATTAAGTGAAGCACGTGCAGTCGCTGTTGAGGATCGAATCAAGGCTGTTGAGACAGTTGGCGAAGCACTTTTTCTAGAATGGGAACAAGAACTGGAAAAGTATACCAATCGTTCATTACGCAGTCAGAGTCGTACCCAGTTACGTCTGACACATCATCATTTTGTACGACTGATTAAAGCCATGCAACGTGCTAAAACCAGAATGGCACCAGTTTTGTCGGCATTTCAGGATCAAGTGTTGTATCTCAAACATAATTTAAATGCACAAGCTATTGCTTCTCTGGATAAAGAATTTGTTGCTGTCACCATGAATATTGCAGGGTTGATTGCTGCCATGGAAAAATCCATTTCAGAAGCAGAAGCGTTTATGAAATCACTTAATAAGCCTGTTCACCAGCTGGCATCAGAAAAAGCATAGGCGCTTTTCGGCATCATCACTCAACTAAACCATTGAGCAGATAAGCGATTATCTACTTGTGTGATACAGTTTATTTATCACTGAACCCCTCCTAATACAGCCTTGTCAGAATAATGGATTTTCTTGAGATCTTGTTGAGAAGATTGCTCCGTGTATACTCATCGCACAAAATTTTAGCATTTAGGATACGTGATTTATTGAGGAGAGCAAGGCGGGAAACCTTAACTGTAGTCGTTCTACAGTAAGGTATCCCAACACAGCTATTCGCGCCAAGTTAATTACACCCCGGGCGCGTGCACTGGAGGCTAAAATTTCATGTCCGGAGAGTATATACATCTACCTGGTTGAATCACATGATAGTATGGCGCTATTAACAATGTTAGATATTTGATTTTATGGATAGTACAGACAAACAACAAAACTTTTTCAAAAAACTGGCTAAACAATCTGGCGTTTCTGATTTTCTACGATCAATGCTTGGTTATGGTCAAGGTTATCGTCAATCGCCTGTATTGGTTCGCTTGAATTCAGAGCCTGGAGCTGCAACCAGTAACAAGCCGCCTGTGCGGGTTTACGTTGGCACAGAATCAAAACAATACCGTGCTGAACGTCTGTTAGTTTGGTCAATTCTTACAGTACGTGATCCTGCACGCAGTTACGAGATCTATTTAATGAAAGATTTAAAGGATTTTAAACGCAGAGGATGGAACTCGGCTTTTTCAGGTTATCGTTATGCAATTCCAGCGTTGGCGGAAGGGGCAGGGCGCGCAATATACAATGATGTTAATCAGATTTATTTAAGTGATCCCGCTGAATTATTTGATTGTGATATGCAGGGCGCTGCCGTACTCGGTTGTGATCGTCAAGAAACTTCGGCAATGTTATTGGATTGCGAGAAGCTGGATACTCTGTGGACATTGCAGGAGGCAAAAGCGCAACACAAACATGTGTATTTTGATCAGCAAGTGCATGCTCTCGAAAGTTGGGGAAAGTTGCCACCAAACTGGAATGCGTATGATTTACTTTCTGAGCCAGTAAAAACCAGTGTCTTGTATTGCACAGATTTAGCTGCACAATCCAGGCAAACAGTTGCTGATGTGAGCAATTCTACAGCATCTGCAGAACACTATTTAGATGAGATGGAACGCGCCGCAGATAATGCGCATTTTACCTTGTTTACTGAAGATCATCCCAGTGCACGCTATCAGCAATTGCTTGGTTTTTATGAAACCATGCATGAGGTTGGTCGACCTGAAACAGGCCATGATGCAAAGGAGACATTTTCAGGTGTTTCATTGACTGATCACATTGATCCGATCGCGCATTTGGTTAAACTAACCGAGGCCAACACAATTCTTGATTTTGGGAGTGGTAAAGGCAAGCTCTATCAAGATGCTCCAGACTATCCTGCTAACTCCCGTTTTAAAACCATTCCAAGTTGGGGAGAGGCTTTGGTTACCTGCTATGATCCGGGCTATCAGCCATTTTCTGAGCCAGTTGAGGGTCAGTATGATGTCGTCATCTCAACTGATGTGGTTGAACATATTCCAGAAGAGGATATCGCATGGGTATTGGATAAAATCTTTGCTTATGCAACTCAAGCGCTGTATGTAGTTGCAGCTTGTTATCCTGCACAAAAACATCTACCGGATGGGACTAATGCACATTGTACGCTGCAACCTC
>JAZGEP010000337.1:0-14494 GCA_036478815.1 Methylococcales bacterium | reverse complement strand
TGCTTTCATCGGTCAGGAAGGTCGCGGTGCGGATATTAATTTTCATGCTGGAAAAGCACGGTTGTATACGGGGCGTACAGACGTAGTGGTTGCTAATACCACAATGCAGGCTAATACCTGGACACATCTAGCAATCACCCGATCAGGGTCGAGTCTGTCGTTATATCTCAATGGCACGCTTGATGCGACAGGAGTCTGGAATGGAGCCTTACCAGTCAAGGCGTTGGGACGCGGTAATCGCACCACGCGTGGTCATTTGAAAGGCGAGCTTGATGAAGTCAGATTTTGGGATGTGGCGCGTAGTGACAATCAAATCCTTCAAAGCTACAACCAAAGCCTAAGTGCTGGGGACAATCAAGGCTTGGTGGCTTATTGGACGTTTAATGAAAGCGGACAAGTCGTGACTGACTCGAGTGGATTGGGTCGAAATGGATCATTAGGTGCTGGAACGGATGTTGGGAGTGACGATCCATTACGATTGATCTCTACAGCGCCTTTTACCGAAGACTGCGGTTAAATATCAGATGACCTGTAGCGTATGTAAAACAATTGATTCGTCTGGCTCGTATTCTCACCAGTTGGTGAGATGATCGCGTGGCTATTTGAATCCACAAGGAATTGCATGAAAGGGTGGAATAACAGTGTGTATTTCAGGCTGAATAAAATATCTTGTTGATTCAAGTAGATAGCGATGGTTTCTCAGGGTGCTGATTCAGCGTAATGTGCATTGCGTGGTCATTTATCCCGTTTAAGACTTGATTATTCACCATGAAGGACATGAAGAAGATGAAGGAAAGACAACGGTAATAGAGCAAGCTGCCCCATCTTCACCACAAATAAAGCAAGTGCAATTCACTCTTGTCTCTTCTCTTCATGCCCTTCATGGTGAAATTAATAACATTACATGGAATCAACACCCGTTTCTCAGTTTGGTGAGAAATGCTGGTTAGTACTGCAATTCGTAAGTTTAACTATTAATGTGGCGAGGATAGATTTTCGAGAGCAAGGCGAACAAGTGCAGGCATAGCAGGCTACGTCAAACTTATTTAACACAGCCATCGGGAATATAGACCGCCACACTCTTAGTTAAACCTACGAATTGCTTTACTAGGTTGAGGTGAATAATGTACTGACGAACGACAGTGATAGGAAGTGGTATTTGACTCTGCCCTTGTTTTACAATGAGCTTGTGTGCACCTTGAATACAAACAAATATATGACACCAACTGTCAAAGTAATTCCACACATATTCCTAAAAGAATATCAATCAATAATGCATTGATTTGTAGACGCTATTATTGAAAGTGATCAGATATTATTGATCTGTTGTTTTTTTTGCGGAAAGCGACAAGTCCAGCAAGTCCAGAGCCTAACAGCCAAAATGCTCCGGGAATAGGCACAACATATGCCGCGTCTATATCTGTTTCAAAATCAAATGATCCAGCAGAGGGAAAAAGGCTGAACATTGATAAGCTGACTAAATCAGGATTTTCAAAATCAACATCATTGTTTTCTGAAAAGAGAAAGTAGTCTAGGCTGTCTGGTTCAAAATTAAAAAATGTCAGAACTGGGAACGTGTCAAAATCTATATCGTTTGTTTCGTCAAAATCCTGGTTATCAAACGAAAACATGATAGTTAAACCACTATTTGAATCTAACGCTTCATCACCATTAGTAATAAAGTCTTCTTCATAACTAAAACTACCAGTACCCTGAGCACCTGTAAGAGAACCGTTGATGATTGTTCCTACAAAAGTCTTGGTAACGATAGCGGATTTAGCTATCAAAGGTGCTCCTGTCAGGATAAAAACAAGAATAACTGATTGATATATATTAAATTTATTCATTATTTGCACCATTTGTTAAACATTAATACGAGCTTTAACTTTAGTTTTGATATAACGATTTGAATTCTTGATATATAAGATTGCAGTGTATTGTTAGGTGAAGACTATTTGTGAGATATTTTACTACAATACTCAATGTTTTGTATAACAGATCAGTGGAATATAACAAATAATAGTTGACAATACAAGCTTATTATAGATAGCTATGTGAAAGTGTTTATTCACGAGGAAAAAATTTTATATTTATTTGAATACAAAAATAACGATGGAGGCATGTGGTTTTGTGTTATCTGAATTGGCACCTAAATATCTGCGGACAAAGAGCTCGTCTCAACTAGTTGATAAATATAAACATATATATTTTATGTTGAATAATGCCAGTTTAGAGGTGTCTCATTTTTACATGATATTGTTTATAAAAAATTGAACATAGGGTCATGTATCTAGGAGGCTGTCCGAGAATAGAGAGCCTACTGCGGAAAAGCGGATTTTGGCCCATTTTTCCGATTAAATTCGTTCAATACAACAAGTAATCGCCTCATTGAATCGAAACAATGGACTCAAAACCACTTTCCCTCGCTACGGCTTCTATTCTCGGACAGTCTCCTAGTTGTAAAACAAGAGTTTTTTCTTGCTATGGATTTTGTTTTCAGATATCACCTGGAATTGCTGGTTTCCACGGTCTCCGTCACTGCCATTAAGTTAAGCTGACAGGAACAAAAAGACCAGCCAGAATGTTCAAGTTATTCCATGCACGTTTGTATAGGAAGCGCATCAATCGCGAAAGATGCGCTTCGTACCTCAGCACATCCTATTCTTCCCTTAACTTAAGGTAGTGGTGCTGGATTATACAAACGAGAAAACATCCAGTAGTCTTTCTATACAACATTGCCAGAGTACAGTCTACATTTTTCACCTATAGGATTGGCAGTCAAACTGCGCTATTTCACCTTGCTCTTGAGCAAAATAGAGGACAATCCGAGTAGTTACGGATTACTCTGAGTTGTTGTAACATCTTATTTAATCATTAAAATCAGTGGTAACAACCAATCGGATAGGCGTACACTGGACACAGACAATGATTTTGATGCAGGAGAAGTCTGATGAAAAAATCACAAAGTGTCTCCATGACAGGTCAACCAGTCTATGTGGTTGATGGATGTCGCACGCCTTATCTGAAAGCTACAAAACCAACCAAAGCATTCACGGCAGCAGAATTGGCTGTTAAAGCAGGACAATCGTTACTCTCTCGGCAACCGTTTGCTACGGATGCGTTTGATGAAGTGATTTTGGGCAATGTAATGGCGAAGGTTGATGAGGCCAATATCGCTCGCATTGTTGCGCTAAGACTGGGTTGCGGGATCAACATGCCAGCCTGGACTGTGCAGCGTAATTGTGGCTCAGGAATGCAAGCTCTGGATTGTGCGGCACGCAATATTGCAGCTGGACGTGCGGATTTGATTCTTGCCGGTGGTGTTGAATCGATGAGCCATGCACCAATCTTGTTTTCACCACAAATGGCAAGCTGGTTGGCTGATTTTTCGCGAGCGCGAACAGTAATGAACAAGCTGCGTTGTATCGCTGGATTCAGACCGGTTTATCTAAAACCAGTGATTGGTTTGCTGTGTGGTTTGACAGATCCAATCGTTGGGTTGTCAATGGGCAGTACTGCTGAAATTCTGGCCGACAAGTTCAAAATTAATCGTGAAGAAATGGATGCGTATGCAGTGCGTAGTCATCAGCGTCTGGCGACTGCTAATGATCAAGGGCGTTTGAACGAAATTGAGACTATTTACGACAATTATGGGCAATATTACGACCATGATGAAGGTGTGCGTCGCGATTCATCTGAGGAACATCTGGCTAAACTCAAACCTGTATTTGAAAAACCATTCGGTTTGATCACTGCTGGCAACAGTTCACAGATTACTGATGGTGCAGCTTGGCTGATTTTGGCGAGTGAAGATGCTGTCAAAAAATACCAGCTGGATGTGCTTGGTCGTATTGTTGATTGTGACTGGGCAGCGAATGATCCCAGTGAAATGGGGTTGGGGCCTGTTCACGCCAGTACATTATTACTACAACGCCATCAATTGTCATTAGGCGATATTGAATATTGGGAAATCAACGAAGCCTTTGCTGCACAGGTGATTGCATGTTGCCGCGCATTTGCGGATCAGAATTATTGCACTCAACATCTGGGATTAGAGACTGTTCTTGGCGAAATCGACTCAGAGCGACTCAATGTGGATGGTGGAGCAATCAGTATCGGTCATCCCGTAGGTTCCAGTGGAGCTCGCATTGTATTGCATTTGTTGCATGTGTTGCGCCAGCGTGAAGCGAAACTTGGAATCGCAACTCAATGCATCGGTGGCGGGCAGGGCGGAGCCATGTTGCTGTCAAGGTAATTACTGCGCTGAGTAGTGACTTAAACGTGCATGAAATAACTTGAACATTCTGACTTGTCTTTTTGCTCCTGACCAAACGATCTCAATCGTCGCGTAGAACAACGATGTTCCTCTTGAGATCGTTTGGTCAGAAACAAAAATCCTACGTCATCATTGTTCAAGTTATTCCATGCACGTTCCTAAGGAACGTGCATGGAATAACTTCGACAACTGGCGCAGGATTGTTGTTTGTCTTCAAGGCGCCGCAACAGGCGTATAGTGAGCTATATAACTGTTGCGGCAACACTGAAGACGGACAACAAGACAAGTCAGTTGTCGAAGTTATTTCATGCACGTTCCTTAGCTAAGGAGTTAAGCGATGAATACAATAAACAAATCCAGATTCGAAAATACACTAAAAGAAACTAGTCACTGGACGATGACTATTAGTGATGACAGTATCGTTACTTTGCATTTTGACACAGCTGATAGTTCAACCAATGTCTTATCAGCACAAGCATTGAACGAGTTCGAACAAATGCTGTTGCATGTTCAGAATGAACCAGCCAAAGGCTTGATGATTGTGTCAGATAAATCATCAGGATTTATCGCCGGTGCAGATATTAACGAATTTACAACCATCAACAATGAAGATGAAGCACTCATCCTGATAAAACGAGGACAACGAATTTTTGACCAACTTGAAGCATTGACGATACCCACAGTTAGTTTAATCGATGGTTTTTGTGTCGGTGGTGGGCTGGAATTGGTATTGGCGTGTGATTATCGCATTGCCACCGATCAACCCCGTACCCGAATTGGATTACCAGAGGTAAAACTTGGTATCCATCCCGGTTTTGGTGGTAGTATGCGCCTCAATCGTTTAATTGGAGCCATGAATGCAATGAGTTTGATGCTCACTGGGCGTACTGTTGATGCTCGTCAAGCTCGCCGCCTTGGTGTTATTGATTACGCTGTCGCGCCGCGGCATTTGCAAACAGCAGGACTGAGTATCTTACATACTAAACCTGTCCCTAAACGTGCTGGTAAACTCAAAGCATTGGCAAGTCACAATCTGGCCAGACCATTCATGGCAGGACAATTTCGCAAACAAGTCGCTAAACACGCTGCCAAACAGCATTATCCAGCACCGTATGCACTAATTGATGTCTGGCAAGGCCATGCGAGTGATGATCGTGCCATGCTTGATGCTGAAGCAAAGTCAGCTGCACAATTGATCGTCACCGACACATCAAAAAATCTGGTACGCGTATTCATGTTGCAAGAGCGTCTTAAATCGTTGGGTAAGCAAACATCAGCAGTTGCGAATGCTGATCAACGCCGACTCCACGTGATTGGAGCTGGAACCATGGGTGGTGATATTGCTTCCTGGTGTGCGTTGCGGGATTACACTGTGACCTTGCAGGACAGAGAGCCTCAATTTATTGCCCCAGCAATCAAACGTGCCAGCCAGTTATTCAAGCGCAAGTTGAAGCCAGCGCGTCTGGCTACAGCAGCAATGGATAGAATCCAGCCTGATTTAACAGGGATCGGTATTGAAGATGCGAATGTGATTATTGAAGCCATTGTTGAAAATGCCGAGATTAAGCAAACCTTGTTCAAGGAACTCGAAGCACGCTGTTCTGTAGATGCGATTCTGGCAACCAATACCTCAAGCATTCCACTGGACACCTTGAATCAAGTACTCAAACAACCTGAGCGATTAGTTGGTATTCACTTCTTTAATCCAGTGGCTAAAATGCAGTTGGTAGAAGTGGTTGCAGCACAGAATACTCATGCTGATGTGGTTTCTAGAGCCGCCGCTTTTGTACGCAGTATCGATCGCTTGCCACTGCCGGTAAAAAGCTCCCCAGGGTTTCTAATCAACCGTATTTTAATGCCTTATTTATTGGAGGCGATTGAATTGTTGTCTGAAGGTGTGGCTGTTGAGACTATCGATAAAACTGCTACTGACTTTGGGATGCCAATGGGGCCGATTCTTTTAGCCGATACAGTAGGACTGGATATTTGTTTGTCAGTCGCCAATATTCTTGCTGATCAATTGGGCATGCAGGTTCCTCACGTGTTAAACGAAACAGTGCAGCAAGGTCATTTAGGCAAGAAATCCGGGCAAGGTTTTTATCAATACAAACAAGGAAAACCGCAAAAAAAATCAACGAAACAGATTGAGACACTTGATAATAAGAGACGCTCTGAAATAGAAGATCGCCTGATTCTGCGCTTGCTCAATGAATGCATAGCCTGTTTACGCGAAGGTGTGGTTGAAGATGCCGATTTGCTGGATGCAGGCATGATCTTCGCCACTGGATTTGCGCCGTTCACAGGCGGCCCCATGCAATATCTTGAATCACGTGGACGCGATACAGTCTTACAACGATTATCAGAACTTGAAGAAAAACTCGGAGAACGCTTCCAGCCGGATGCTGGTTGGCAACAATCATAAAAAACTTCTAAATTATGAGTGCCGTCAGAATTGAAAATGATATTAGCCTAACGCTCCCAGGTCTATTTCGAGAGCGTGTAAAACGTACCCCGAAAGCGATTGCGTATCGCCAATATGAACCAGCCGGGAAAATTTGGCGCGACTACACTTGGCAACAAACTGCTGATGAAGTAGCGCGTTGGCAGGCGGCCTTGGAAAAGCATCACTTAAAGTTAGGCGAGCGAGTCGCTATTATGCTCAATAACTGCCGTGAATGGATATTGTTTGAGCAAGCGGCACTGGGGTTGGGGCTTGTTGTAGTTCCGCTCTACGATCATGATAGCGCAGAAAATGCAACCTATATTCTCGATCATACCGAAACGCGGGTGTTAATGATCAAGGGTAATGAGCAATGGGATGAGCTGGTCAATAAAGCTGGGCAGCTTAGTCATATCGTCGGTGTCATCAGTCTCGAGCCGATACGTTCAATGGCAGATTCCCGTATTGTATCGCTGGCACACTGGTTGCCAGAAGGTCGACATGAGTTACAACAAATTGATGGACACCCGGAAGAGTTGGCAACCATCGTCTATACATCAGGCACAACTGGGAAGCCCAAAGGGGTGATGTTAAGCCATCAAAATATACTGTCCAATGTGGAATCAGGTTTACAAGCTGTTGATATTAGAGCTGATGACTTGTTGCTTTCGTTTTTGCCTCTGTCACATATGTTTGAGCGGGTGGTGGGTTACTATCTATCGATGATGGTTGGAGCAACCGTTGCTTATTCGCGCGGCATAAAATACCTTGGTGACGACATGAAAATGTTGCAGCCAACCATGTTTCCTTCTGTTCCGCGTATTTACGAACGTATTTATCACCAAGTACAAGAAAAGCTTAGCCAACAATCCTGGATAAAAAAGTGGTTATTTCATCAAACTGTTGAGATTGGCTGGTACCGTTTTCAATTTCAACAACACCAGGTTGGCTGGCATGTAAAGCTGTTACTTTGGCCATTATTCGACCAGCTGGTTGCCAAAAAATTTCGATACCAACTGGGTGGTCGAATCCGATTGACTGTTAGCGGCGGTGCTGCATTGTCATTTGAGGTCTCTAAGTTGTTTCTTAGTTTTGGAATTCAGATTCTTCAAGGATACGGGCTGACTGAATGCAGTCCATTGGCCAGTATCAACCGGCTGGATAACAATGATCCAGCCAGTGTGGGTTTAGCGTTGCCCGGGATTGAGGTGAGTCAAACACAGCAGGGTGAGCTGTTGGTTAGAGGCCCGAATGTTATGCTCGGCTATTGGAAAAATTCGCAAGCCACCTTTGAAATCATTGACTCTGATGGCTGGTTGCATACTGGTGACATTGTCGATATACGCGATCAACGGATTTATATCACTGGACGCATCAAGGAAATTATTGTGCTCTCAACGGGTGAAAATCTGTCACCGGCTGATATGGAATCTGCTGCTATGCTCGACCCGTGTTTCGATCAAGTGATGATCTTTGGCGAAGCTAAAGCGTACCCAGTTGCTTTAATTGTTATTAATCTTAAGCAATGGCAGCTGACAGCCAAGCAACACGGAGTGGCTCAAGCCACATGGGATCACCAAGCACTTAACGATTCCGTTGTAGAAGCAATCCTGCTGGAAAAGCTTAGCCAGGATCTGGCTCAATTTCCAGGCTATGCCCAGATTAGAAGGATCGCTGCTACAGTTGATCCGTGGACTGTAGAGAATGGACTGTTAACATCTACATTGAAAATCAGGCGAGGTCTGATTGCTGAGTCTCTGCAAGATGAGATTGACAGAGTCTATCAAGGGCATGAGTAATTCGTATACTGAATCACAGGTGTTAGGTGGTTTGACGAAATAAAGTTACCAACCTTGCTTGTTTTTTTGCTCCTGACCAACGCAATCTCAATCGTTGCGTAGAATGACTATGCGCCTTTTGAGATGGTTTGGTCAGAAACAAAAATCCTGCGCAATCTTGGTAACTTTAGTCCGTCAAACCACCTTAATTATAAATATCCTACGTTAAGGAGCGAGGATTTAATAACTTCCGGATCTTGACTTGTCTTTTTGTCCGTCTTCCGCGTTGTAAAAACAGTTGAGTAGCCAGCTATGCGCCCATTTCTACGCCTTGAATACGAACAAAAACCCTGCCTCAAGATCCGGAAGTTATTAAATTCTCGCTAAGTAGAAGTTATTTCGTGTACGTTCCTCAATTCTGTTTAAGGTAACAATCCTTGGAGATATGTTTCAATCTCAAACACTGAGCAACGGCTGCAATCTGCTGCCACAGCACCTTCAGTCAGAGCATCGCCACGGATACCGAATAAGTATCGAATAATTAACAAGCCGTCGGTGAGTGCGTCAACTTCTCCATTACCGTCGATATCTGAAGTACCTGCAGTGCCGCATTGTTCCAGAATGGATTCAAGTTCAGCAGCCGAACAGTTGGCGCAATCAGCTGCTACAGCATCCAAAATCAAACTGTCACCACGGATGCCAAACAGATATCGAATAAACAATAACCCATCTGTTAAAGCATCAGCGTTGGCATTTTCATCCGCATCCAACGTACATTCTCCACTAGAAGCTGATAAATTAAATACATAGGCCGCTCCGGCATTACTCGCTGCATTATTAGTCTGATCGTTGTTGACTCCGGTGGCGCTGCTAGCCTCATCCAATGCGCCGATGACCATGGTACCGTCAGTGATAGCGACAGAGATGCCAAAGTTGTCATTCACCTCGGTATTGGACGCTTTGAGAGAGGTTTGCTGGCTCCAGGTGCCGCCACTGCGGGTGAAGATATAGGCTGCCCCAGCAGTACTTGCTGAATTATCACTTTGATCACCATCAACCCCGGTGGCATTGCTATCCTCACCGTTTGCGCCGACTATCACGGTATCGTTTGCAATGGCAACAGAGATACCAAAGTTATCATTCGCTTCAGTGTTGGAGGCTTTGAGATAGTCTTGCTGGCTCCAAGTGCTGCCACTGCGGGTGAACACATAGGCTGCCCCAGCAGCACTTGCTGAATTATCACTTTGATCACCATCAACCCCGGTGGTGTTGCTGTCCTCATCAAATGCACCGACCACTACAGTATTACCTGCAATGGCAACAGAGATGCCGAATTGGTCATTTGCTTCGGTATTGGAGGCTTTGAGATAAGCTTGCTGGCTCCAGATATTGCCGCTACGGGTGAACACATAGGCTGCTCCAGCAAAGTCTGCCGAATTATCGCTTTGATCGCCGTTGACCTCAGTCGTGTTACTGGACTCAGCATTTGCGCCGATCACCACGGTATCGCCGGCGATAGCGACAGAATAGCCAACTTGGTCATTCGTCTCTGTATTGGAAGCTTTCAGGTAGGCTTGCTGGCTCCAGGTGTTGTTACTGCGGGTGAATACATAGGCTGCCCCAGCAGCGCTTGCAGAATTATCGTTCTGATCACCATTGACTCCTGTGGCATTGCTGTCTTCAATAACTGCTCCAATCACTACCGTGTTGCCTGTGGTGGCAACAGAAAAACCAAATTGGTCATTTGCTTCGGTATTGGAGGATTTGAGATAGGCTTGTTGGCTCCAGGTACCACCACTACGAGTAAACACATAGGCCGCACCAGCAAAGTCTGCTGAATTATCGCTTTGAATACCATTGACTCCGGTGGCGTTGCTTTCCTCACCATAAGCACCGACTACCACAGTATCGCCTGCAATAGCGACCGAGATACCAAATAGGTCACTCGCTCCTGTATTGGAGGCTTTGAGATAAGCTTGCTGGCTCCAGGTGCTACCACTGCGAGTGAACACATAGGCTGCTCCTGAAAAATTTGCTGATTGATCGCTTTGATCGCCGTCTATTCCGGTGGCACTGCTGGTTTCACCTAATGCGCCGATTACCAAGGTGTCGCCTGAGATGGCGACAGAGTTTCCAAATCGATCGCCCGCCTTTGTATTAGAGGCTTTGAGATATGCCTGTTGTTGAAAACTGGGATCGATGACGAGTGGATAATGTGCTGTGCTGTCGTCGATTATCAAGCTTAGGATCTTATTGGTTAATTGCATGCGCGCTGGTAATGTTTGACCAGTGGCATCCCAGACTTTTAGTTTGTCATATGTGATTGTGGTGCCCATCGCATGCGTAAAGTGGAGACTGTTTCCTAACTGACTGACTTGCAATTCACTATCCAATGTCATTTGCAAAGTCAGTGGTTGTCCGTGGGTGGCTTCGGCAGGTCGCTGTTCGAGGCTGAACCATTGTTCAAGACGAGTTGGTGAGTTTATCCACCATTCTTTAATGTTGTCATTCCATTGATAAATAACCGTGGTATCGACTGCACTAATCTGTTGTGGATGATCCAACGGTTGCAAGGTCTGATATCCAATAGCTCTGAGCGTCATTCCCAGATGGTAGGTTGGTATTTGGGTATTGCGTGGGGTTAGTGTGGTTGTTCCGTCAGTGGTGTAACGAATTTGCCAGCCGTGGGCTGGATTGGAAGAACTGTATCCGCCTGTTTGATTTGGATATGCACGGTATTTGCCAGCGCTGATTTGTTGTTGAATGCTGGTCCATTCTGGAACAGATAAACCGTCAGGGGTTTGGTCGATTAGAATCTGCTGACTTGGTTGGTCGTTTTGAATCGCTTGGTTTTGCGAGGTCTCAAGAACTTTGGCCTGAACCAATGCTGTCGTTGACAACAAACAGATGAGTAGTGTTATTTGAGTAAATGTTACTATTGTTGGTTGATTATGCATCAGCAGCCCCTCCTCAGAAGCACTAAATTTTTAGACGTTGTTATTTATTTTTCTGAAGTTTCCTGATTATTAGCATCAAGAGTACGTAGTCACGGTGTACTGGGATTGTACTTAAGTGGAGTTTATCCTGTTTATAGCAACCCCCATTAAATAATTGTGAAGTAAGCGCATGTTAGGTTCAAAAAAACATTGTATTTTTCATTTAGATAGATCATGAGTTTAATTAATCATTAGGTAAATCCCTGGCTATGCCAGGGAGATTCTCATAGGTTTTACCGTTACGGTAGCATGATTTGCCCTTGGATTTCGACCAAGAAATTTAAAAGGTAAGACTATGAAAGACTACAAGAGTTTGTTGTATCCACGGTGGGATTGTAAATATTAAGCCGATGGTAACTTAATTTAGAGCTTGTATAGAGACATCTGATGACTATTAATAATACGGAAATAATTTTACTTGAAGAACTTACACGGCTAGTATCAAATGATGTGGGATTGCTTGATTTGAGTAGCGAGCAAGATTTCGATTTCAATGAACTGGAAATAAAAATGTGGCTACTTCTTCAAAATAATAACAAATTAAAATTGTTTTCGAGATGCTTCTGAAAATATGATGTAGAAACTGCTTTCTATAACATTATTTAAATGAATTGATTACTGGCATGCGTGTGAGGCAGAGTTTGTGGAGATGGAGATGACAGGGAAAAGAAAATCAAAAAGGAGACTGGCATGCTGAAACAATGTAGACAGTTATCACAGCTTTCATTATCTGAGTTGCGAATATTATTGATTGCCTTGTTTCTCTTACCTATAACAGCAATTGCTTTAGAAGTAAAAGGATTTAGCTGGACGCAATCCTTTCTGGACAGATGCCCACCAAAAATAAACCCTACTGTTCCAGTATCTTTTCAATTATTTCAAGCGAAAAGTATTGCAAGAATAGTTGCTGTTGCCGCAAATCACGGTCCATATCGAGCAAATTGCTTGAAAAAGTCTTTAGTCACGAAGTGGTTGCTAGCTAAGAGAGGAATTCAATCTGATTTAAAAATAGGTGTCAATAAGGATGAAGGTGATTTTAGTGCGCACTCGTGGATTGAATTTCAAGGTGCTGTTCTTCATGATGCGGCCGATATTAATGAGAGATTCTCTATATTTGATTTTGAACAATTACCAAAATCGTAATAAAGCACAGAGTAAGGAGTGAGGATTTAATAAGTTATCGGAAGTTATCGGAAGTGATCGTTCCACCACTATCATCACTTTAATTCTGGGGTGTCAAAATGTTTTTTTCGGAGCGCTTTAAAAGATGCAATATCAAGAAATAGTTTAGGATGCTGTTTTTTTATGTGGTCAATATGACTGCTATTGTTGTGATACAGGAATTTAAAATTTCGTTCCACACTACCTACGCTGATATCGATATCTAGCATCTGCAGTGTCTTATCAATATGAGTTCGTAATTTTTTTAATTCTTGTGTGATATTCAAGGCTTCTTCAATATTAATCGTTTTGGAATTAACTTTCTTCAGTAGTCCGCATTCAAATTCTTTACATAGCATAGGTCTATCCAAATAGATTTTACACTCCCCACAATGTGCGGAGCACGGTAGTATAAGATAACGCTTTCCTCTCTTTCTAACCAGTTTCACATCGGTTTGAATCAGTACTGAATATTCATTGTGACTAGCCAATTCAATATCATAAAATAGCGTTCCATCACAACAGAGACCACAATCTTTACACAGTGATTCACCGATCTCTCTATCGCAAGCAATCATTAGCAATCCTGTATGATCTCGCTGCAAATGATTGGTAACTTATCATATGATCGATCATAATTCAGCATGAACACTCCTATCGCTTCTGTTAGCTGACTAAGTGTAATGAACTCCCGTTTTAATAACTCTAAGTTGGTTCCATCAAGCCTAAATTGTGATTCGAGAAGAGCCATGAGGGCACTGCCTGCTTGCAATTTTTTGACGGAAATATGCTCTAAACCAGTAGAATTATCAGGATTTGCCAAAATGTATATCTTTTCAATCCGTGTTGAGCCTTCTTTAACCGGAAGCATAACGCCATTCGGATTAAAGAATTCTTTTTTGTTGCAATAAGTAGAAATTTCCCTCCCTTTTATTTTATTTTTATTTAATACTCGTTTTGCATTTTCAGGCCATAAACGCAAGGAAGGATAGTTTGCCGTTACAGACCACTCACTTTCAATTTTATCTAACATTAAACAGTCGTCACTGATCAATTCGCCACCTGTTTGTACCAGTGCTGCAGCCAATGTGGATTTTCCATAGCCACTCTCGCCAATAAACACTTTCGCTTTGCCATTAATTGCAACAGCTGATGCGTGTAATACTTGTTTGTTTTGAAGTGTTGCCACCATCGGCAAGACCTGATTAGTCAGAAGGTGTGTGGTATTAGCGTAACCAAATAGTGCGTCCTCCTCTATCAATATTTCGGAGCCATCGCCACGAATTCCAAAACGATAGCGATCATGTAAAGTAAGCAGGTAACCATACCCATCAAGATGGTCAACTCGAATAGATGCACCAATCTCTTCATTTCGCCAAATTGACAGTTGCTTTCCTACCAATGTGAGCTTGTCAATTAGTTCATCTTTTTTAATTTCAACCCAAGTCTTCTGCCTCTTGATAGCAGTTGGTAATATAAGCGGATATTCGCTACTTAATGTTTTATTGAAATAGCGGTAAAAAAAAATCCCACTATGTTCCAGGCTTAAACTCTGCACCTGAGCCGCCTGCCATTCCTTCTTCACTCGATCCTGTTTTACCTTTACCAGATTGAACAACCTCTGATATCGTTCCTAATTTAGTGACAATGGGTGAAAACCAAGGTTTTTTGTCTAGTTTAATCGCTTTCTTTTGTTCCATGCTCTATCTCCTAAAGTTGTAACTACTCAGCGTAATCAGTCACTGCTCAGATTGCCCTCTATTGTGTCCAAGAGCAAGGCGAAAGCGCGGAGTTTACAAGTGTAAATGAGCACTTTCAACGCAGCTCTTGGACACAATAGAGG
>JAZGEP010000336.1:0-5460 GCA_036478815.1 Methylococcales bacterium | reverse complement strand
ACCAACCTTGCTGGTCTTTTTGCTCCTGACCAACGCAATCTCAATCGTTACGTAGAATGACTATGCGCCTCTTGAGATCGTTCGGTCAGAAACAAAAATCCTGCGCAATCTTGGTAACTTTATTCCGTCAAACCACCTTAAAAGATCAACATTTGTCATCAAAACGGCATTACTCACATTATTAACAGACATTGTAATGGCTGGGTTGTTTTGCGAACCATCTTAAAAAGAACAGATTACTTGCATTTGAATTCGAGCGGAGAGACGAATATCTACTCTCTTGGCTAAGGAACGTGCATGGAATAACTTGAAGAATGATGGCGCAGAATATTTGTTTCTGACTGAACAATCTCAAGAGGCGCATCGTTGTTCTACGCAACGATTGAGATTGTTCAGTCAGGAGCAAAAAGACCAGCCAGAATGTTCAAGTTATTTCATGCACGTTCCTAAGTAGTTTGACAAAATAAAGTACCAACCTTGCTTGTCTATTTGCCCTTGACTAAATAAGCTCAATCGTTGCGTAGAGTGACTGTGCGTCTCCTGAGATCGTTCGGTCAGAAACAAGAAACCTGCGCAATCCTGATGACATTATTCCGTCAATCCAACCAGGAGTCTGTCCGAGAATAGAAGGCGTAGCGAGGGAAAGTAGTTATGAGTTCATTTTTTCGATTAAATGGGATGAATACTTGTGTATTTAACAAATTTAATCGAAAAAATGGGCCAAAACCCGCTTTTCCGCAGTAGGCTTTCTATTCTCGAACAACCACCTGGCAAGCCTAATTAGCCTAGTTTGCTCAAGTAGTTTGCAACACCTGATGGCACTGCCGGCTGTGAGTCAATAGCAGCGGCTACAACTTTTGCCAAATATTTTTCAACTCCAGTGGGTTCTGCAGCTTTAGCAGCTGCAGTTGCTCTTATTTGATATTCAGGGATAATTTGCTTCACCAGATATCTGGCGACTCCAGTAAGTGCTGGGGGTTTAATGCTATCTGCATACTTGGCCACTCCTGTAGCAGGTTGTTCTGTTTTTTGCTGGACTGCTGTTGATTGTTCTTGTGATGTGGCAGGCTGCTCGCTTGCTTGTTGTTGCAAATACTTTGCAACACCAGTGAGCCCATCGGAACTTTTAGCGGTTGTTGAGTTATCAACTGCAGTTTTTTGAGGTTCAGGTTGTTTATTGAATATTTTTCCGAGTATATTCTGTGCCATAAATGATACCTAATTATGTTTTCAAGTAAAAAAATTCATATTAAACAAGTGCATGAATTATAGATACTGAGTAATTTTGATGTATGTGAGTAAGGCGTCTATCTGTGTTAATGTCTGCCTTACAGTATTAATGTGATTACCTAATTATTTTTTCTAACTGGAACTCAGATCGCCTTTCTTATCTCAGGGCAGATATAATGGCATCTTGTACCCACACAGTGATCTGAGATTACTCTTAAAATAAAACAGACCAAGCAAAAACACAACTGTTGTCGATATTAAAGCAGAGACAACTACATATATGTGTATTTATGTTTTAATATTTCAATATGTAATTAGCTCTGCAATCACCATTGTAAAGAAACAGAGTATCAGTTCTAAGGTTCTATTAAATCTGTAATCCGCTACTATTAACTGTTTTGCAGGTACTTCTCAACACCAGTAGCATTGGCTATGGTCTGTTGATCCATGTATTTGGCAACTCCAGTTGGTTCAGCCATATTGTTTTGTTTCAAGTAGTTTGCCACACCCGTTCCTCCGCTTGGCGCAGTATTACCTGCAGGTGCCGCAGCGCTACTTGATCCTTCACTGGCTGGTCGCCTGCTGTACAAAAAAGCGCCTGCTGCCAGAAGAGCAACCAAACCAATCAGGTATTGGCTCATTCCAGATTCGCTTGTAGATGCCTCGCTCTCACTTGTGGTGCTACTTGACGCTGTAGAACTTTTGCTGATACTACTTTTGCGAGGAGTGCTTGAGCTGCTGCTACTGCTTTTGGTCTTAGAAATGTATTCTTTATCCTGATAGACGATTTGTGGCGTAAAATCTTCTGGATATTTAGAGCTAGAACTTGACGAACTACTGGAGCTAGAGCTTGCCGGGGATGATGTGCTCGCGCTTGCCGCGGAGCCACCGTGTTCAGCTATATAATCTTTATCCTGATAAACGATTTCCGGTGTGAAATCTTCAGGATAATTGGGCTCAGCTAAAACCAGACTACTGGTGCTGGCTAGTAGTAACGTTGAAATTAAACTTGTGGTCAAATATTTTGTCTTCACCTGTGAATGCCTCTCTCTATCTGAATATTGAAATTAAAGCACTGCTTCTACGTGGCTGACAACATTGTCAGTTGTGAAACCGAATTCTTTGAAAAGATCTCCCGCAGGTGCTGATTCACCGAATCGGTCCAGACCAACGATTTTACCGTTTGTTCCTACATATTTCCACCAGCAATCTGTAACTCCGGCTTCAACAGCAACGCGTTTGGTCACAGCAGGGGGCAGAATTGAATCACGATAAGCTTGGTCTTGACTATCAAACACATTAGTCGAAGGCATCGATACGACGCGCACATTTTTACCTTTAGTGCCAAGATGTTCAGCTGCCTTAACTGCAATCTCTACTTCAGAGCCGGTAGCGATGATAATTGCATCTGGTTGACTGTTACTCTCATTGACTACATAGGCGCCGCGTGAGATATCATTGATTTGTTGTGCGCTACGAGGCATGTGTGCTAGTCCTTGTCGCGAGAAGATTAGTACAGATGGCCCATCTTTTCGTTCGATTGCAGCTTTCCATGCGACCGCTGATTCAACTGCATCACATGGACGCCAAACTTGCATGTTTGGGATCATACGCAATGTTGCTGTTTGTTCTACTGGCTGATGCGTTGGTCCGTCTTCACCCAAACCGATAGAATCGTGCGTGTATACGAAGATAGTCGGGATTTTCATCAAAGATGCCATGCGTAATGCATTACGAGCATATTCAGAGAACATCTCAAAAGTTGCACCGTAGGGTTTAAAACCGCCATACAATGTAATGCCATTCATCATCGCGGACATGCCGAATTCTCGTACACCATAGTATACGTAATTACCATCGTGACCTGGTGCATTAACATCTTTACAGCCAGACCAGATAGTCAGGTTGGATCCTGCTAAATCGGCTGAGCCACCCAGTAACTCTGGCAATAGTGAACCAAAACCGTCGAGTGAATTCTGAGAAGCTTTGCGACTGGCGATTTTTTCTGCTTTTTCGTTGACAGAAGCAATGAATGCGTTGGAATTCTGCTCCCAGTCACCAGGTAAGTCACCGGCGATTCGTCGTTCAAATTCTTTGGCAAGCTCTGGATGTGCGCTACGATAGCTTTCGAAACGCTGTTTCCATTCGGTTTCAAAGCCAGTCCCTTTTTGATTCGCGTCCCACCCATCGTATACATCTTTGGGTACCTCAAATGGCGCATGAGGCCACCCAATGGTTTTACGCACTAAAGCAATCTCATCATCGCCAAGCGCTGCGCCGTGACAGTCTTCTTTACCTTGTTTATTGGGCGATCCCCAGCCGATAATAGTTTGGCAACAGATAAGCGTTGGTTTATCAGTCACTGAGCGAGCTTCTTCGATGGCTTTTTTAACGGCATCTGAATTGTGTCCATCAACAACAGGGATCACATGCCAGCCATAAGCTTCAAAGCGTTTTGGTGTGTTGTCTGTGAACCAGCCTGTGGTATCACCTTCACCACGGACTTCGCCATCAATGGAGATATTGTTGTCATCATAGAAAGCAATCAGTTTCCCCAGTTTCATGGTGCCTGCTAGTGAGCATACTTCATGAGAGATGCCTTCCATTAAGCAACCATCACCCAAGAAAACGTAGGTGTTATGATCAACGATATCATGACCAGGGCGATTGAATTGTCCAGCAAGCGTTCGTTCTGCCAGAGCCATTCCTACGCCATTTGCAATACCTTGACCTAAAGGACCTGTTGTTGTTTCTATGCCTGGCGCATATCCATACTCAGGGTGACCTGGTGTTTTGGAATGCAGTTGGCGGAAGTTCTTGAGTTCTTCAATGGGTAAATCATAACCTGTGAGATGTAGTAAAGAATACAGAAGCATCGAGCCATGACCATTGGAGAGTATGAAACGGTCGCGATTAGGCCAGGCTGGATTGCCCGGATTATGACGCATATAATCATTCCACAACATTTCGGCTATATCAGCCATGCCCATGGGGGCTCCTGGGTGGCCTGAATTGGCTTTTTGCACGGCATCCATGCTTAAAGCGCGTACTGCATTAGCTAAATCTCTGCGCGTTGTCATAATCTGTATTAACCTATTTCTGTTTTTTTTGGACGTAAGGGATCAATAAAAATAGATGATCTGTGTTGTTAAAATAATGTTTTGAAATTTGTAAACAAAGAACGAGCGGTTTAATACCGCTCGCTCTTCTGGTAAAGCTTACTATGTCGCTATTCTAAGTTGGCGTGGCGTTCTTTCATCTGTTCTTCTGGAATTCCTTTCTCGTGAATAAAATGAGAAATTAAGGCTTCCAGAAAAATTAATGTGGACAGCTCAAAAACTGTACCCATAGGCATTCCAACGACGGTACCGTACAAATCGGGTTTACCAATTTCGAATACAGCATCCGCAATATCACCAAGTGCCGAGTTACGTTTTGCAGAGATTAACACTACCTGGGCACCAATTTTCTTGGCGCGATTAGCAAATGCTACCAGCTGCTCAGTACCTCCAGAACCTGAAATAACGAGCAACATATCGCTATCTCTGACGCTTGGAGTGACAACCTCACCAACCAGATAAGCTTCATATCCTGCATGCATTAACCGCATGACAAAAAATCTTGCGATTAACCCAGATCTTCCCGCACCTGAGACGAATATACGAGAGGACTTATCGAGCAACTGAGTCAGTTCCGCCTCATATGAATCATCTGTAGCAGCAAGAATTTCAGTGATTTTCCCTAATACTAGCTGTTGATGCATATCAGACCTCTATGCAGCATCAACCAGCTGACGAATTTCACGAGCAGAATCAGCAGGAGAAGGAGCGCCGTATATAGCAGCACCAACGACGACAATTCCAGCACCAGCTTGAACAACCTGTTGTACAGTTGATTGGTTGATTCCGCCTGCAACAGAGATTCTGACAGGCAAGTTCAATGCTGCGATGCTTTGTAAGTCAGTGAATGGTGTGTCGCCAGCTGCTTGTGCGTCAAGTCCAGTATGGACACCAATAATTTGAGCGCCCATTTTCGCTGCTTCTCTGGCGCACTGTGCTTTATTTGGAACGTTAATTAAATCGACTTGTGCTTCTGCATTGTTAGCATTCGCTGCTTTAACAACACCAGCCATCGTAGCATTGCCAGAAACGCCAAGTACTGTGCAGATATCTCCACCAGCGGCATAGAAAGGCGCTGATTCGTATTCACCAGCATCCATTGTTTTAAGAT
>JAZGEP010000335.1:0-2056 GCA_036478815.1 Methylococcales bacterium | reverse complement strand
ACACGATATTAATTAGCCTACTGTAAGGAACGTGCATGGAATAACTTGAACAATTCACTTGTCTTTTTGCTTATCTTCGGTGTTGCGAAAACAGTTACATCGCTCACTATGCGCCTGTTTTCGCGCCTTGAATATGAACAGTAATTTGACAACAATGGCCTACGTCAATTGTTCAAGTTATTCCATGCACGTTTGTAAGTAATTAACAGATAGATCACTTCGCTTTCACTAACGATCTCTGTTTATTCAGAGTGGAACCAGAAGATAGGTTCCAACTTCGATTCTATCTGGGTCGGTTAAACTCGGGTTGGCTGCAAATATTCTCGGGTATTGATATCCATCGCCATAGGCGCGAACAGCAATTAGCCAGAGAGAATCACCTCTTTTGACCTGAATCGAACGCATTTCATTAGCACGTTCTTCCGATGCAGTTTTGAGTGTTTTTATATAACTGTCATCCGCTTTTTTGATAGTAGTCGTTGGCTTTGTATTTGTATCCTCAGGTTCTGCGATTATCTTTTCAATCTTGGCGATCAATTTATATTTATCTGAAGTGAGTGCTAGCTGTTTATTGATTGTGCTGACATCGACCTTGTTGAAATAATCAACAGATTGCTCGCCACTGTCCAGATTTACTTTCCGGGCAGCTGCTTCAGTGACTGTTGGTTTCTTGGTGTTTATTTGCGCACTCACTTCCTTTTTCAGTTCTTCTAATGCTTTTACATAAATTGCGTCTTTGCTGGATAATTCGCCTATGTCATCGAGAGATTCATTGATGGTTTCGAGTGTTTTGCTGATATCTGTTTGTTGATTTACTTTGCTGTCTGTTGCTTCAATGTCGACAAGATTGTCAAGATTAGACTGGTTACTGTTTTCAGTATTTCGGGCTGTTGCTGCAATCTGGGCTGCAGCTTCAAAGGAATAAGCGACCACAGGTTCTGTCGTCATCGTTTTGTTGACTTTCTGTGTTACTGTCTTTGTATTGATATTAGCCTGATATAGTTTTTTGTTTCCAATGAAAAAATAAACGACCAACACAACAAGTATAATGTTGATGACAATCAAGGTTGATAGCAGTCTGTTTTGTGTTGTAACTGATTCGGATGTTTGGTTTTTCACTCTATCTCACCATTTCGAATGATTATTGCTCTACAGTATGGCGTTTGGGTAATACTGTTGTTAACCCAAATAACTTCCATAGCTGCATACCACCCCGATAATAAGCCAGTTTTTCAGGTGGGTAACCTACTTTTATCAACCCTTTAATTGCTCTGGGTGATTGATCGCACCAAGGTCCATTGCAGAATAGCGACAGATTTTTTGCCTTGCTAAAATCGTAATTTCCAGATTTGTCTTTTACAGCACCGAGTAATTCAAGAATACGATTACGTTTACTTGTTAGTTTGGTGAAAATTACAAACGGAATGTTGACTGCACCAGGGATGGTTTCACTTTCATACCACTCAGGCATGCGGGCGTCGATCAGTAAACCATTTTCTGATGCCTCGTTGTTCTTCAGAAATTCTAATAGTTCAATTTCACCAATAGTCCGCACACCTGGAGCTGCTTCTATTGGATGGATGCAGAAAGGAGGGCAGGGGCGCGATGTTTTGGAAAAATCATCAATGATTCGGTTATCTGTGTCCTGGACACGGCTAATTTTAACCATGACACCTTGGTGATTGACTTCGACATAGGGAATGTCTTTGGTAATCCTAACTGCATAGGGAATGTCTTCTGTATGCTTGGTTTCGGTGTTGGTTGCATCTGCCAGAGCAACTGTAACAATCAATACTGGTAATAACCAGAAAGATTGATATGCCGAGGGACGTATTAGTGAAATCATCAGTTTGTCTCCGAAAAACAGTTGTTTTGCTCTGGTGATGATGAATAACCGACTTTAACTAAAGAAAGGTACATGAAATAACTTGAACATTCTGGCTGGTCTTTTTGCTCCTGACGAAACGATCTCAATCGTTGCGTAGAACAACTATGCGCCTCTTGAGATCGTTTCGTCAGACACAAAAATCCTGCGCCATCATTGTTCAAGTTATTC
>JAZGEP010000334.1:0-7083 GCA_036478815.1 Methylococcales bacterium | reverse complement strand
TTAGGAGTGAGGATTTAATAACTTCCCGATTTTGACTTGCCTTTTGATCCCACAGAAGCACTCATAAAATAGTTGCGTAGCCTGCTATGCGCCCATTTTATGAGTACTTTTGTGAACTCAAAATGCTGTAACTTCTCATTTATTACATTTAATTCGTAATTGCCTGTAATTAATGAGAAGTTACGTTGTATTGAACAAATTTAATCAGAAAAACGGGCCAAAATCCGCTTTTTCGCAGTAGGCTTTCTATTTTCGGACAGCCTTCTAGAGTGCGTTAATGCTTTTCATGACATAAAAGACAGTGTATGGAATTAGCACCCTCTTTAATTACTACATTCTGCATGTCGAAAACAGTCAGTTGTATGGTCGTTAACCATACCGACAGCTTGCATATATGCATAGCAAATAGTTTTTCCGACAAACCTGAATCCCGCTTTATGCAGCGTTTTTGCCATGTACTCTGATTGTTCAGTAAACGCAGGCACATCATCATGTGTTTTCCAAGTGTTGTGGATGGGCTTGCCATCAACAAATTGCCAGAGATAATCTGAAAAACTAACATGTTGTTCGATTACTTGCAGAAATGACTGTGCATTAGTGACCGCCGCTTTAATTTTCAGACGATTGCGGATAATGGCTGGTTCCAGCATTAATTGTTCGATTTTTTTATCTGTCCATACTGCAATTTTTTCAGGATTGAAATGATCATAATGTAGACGGTAACCTTCTCGTTTGTTGAGTATAGTCGACCATGATAGTCCGGCTTGTGCTCCTTCTAGCAACAGCATTTCGAACAGGTGATCATCATCATAACAAGGTACACCCCATTCTGTGTCATGATAAATCACTTCTTTTTGGCTGGCATTAATCGCCCAGTAACATCGACTCTTATGCACTGAATATTCCCTGCGTCTTCATTCAGTATTGTCTATCCAAGCGTCGATATGTAATGGCTTCACTAATATGAGCTGTTTGAATGGCATCAACCGCTTGCATATCAGCAATAGTGCGCGCCATTTTCAAAATACGATGAAAGGCTCGATGCGACAGCCCCAGTTTATCGACAGCTTGTTCTAATAGCTTGCTGCTGGTTGCATCAAGCTGGCAGTCCAATTTGATTTGGGTTGGTGTGAGTAGTGCGTTCAAGTGTCCGCGTCGTGTTATTGCCCGTTTGCGGGTATCAATAACTCGTTTTAGAACTTGCTGGCTGGTTTCATTGTTTGTGTCGTTGTTATTGGTCATCTCGGCTTGAGGTAGACGGCTCACCTCGATATGCAAATCAATACGGTCAAATAAAGGTCCAGAAATACGCGCTCGATATCGCTGCACTTGAGCAGAGGTACAATGACATCGCCCAGAGTCTTCACCCAAATAACCACATGGGCAGGGGTTCATGGCAGCAATAAATTGGAAATGAGCCGGGAATTCACTACGTGCTGCCGCACGAGCAATGCTGATTTGGCCTGTTTCCAGTGGTTCGCGTAACACTTCAAGTACTTTACGATCAAATTCAGGCAGTTCGTCGAGAAACAAAACACCATTATGTGCCAACGAAATCTCACCAGGCTTGGGTATACTGCCACCACCAACTAATGCTGGAGCTGATGCCGTATGATGTGGTGAGCGAAACGGAGGTATTCGCCAGCATTCCAGCGGTCTTTGTATTCCACTAACCGACCAAATGGCTGCTGTTTCCATTACTTGTTCATCTGTAAGCGGTGGGGTAATTGATGGCAAGCGTGCTGCCAGCATCGATTTTCCAGTGCCTGGTGGGCCGACAAATAACAGATTGTGTAACCCTGATGCAGCAATTTCCAACGCACGTTTTGCATGAAATTGCCCGGTAACATCAGCCAAATCAAATTGATTGGCAACAGCATCGGCTTCTGGCAAAGCACCACTTAAAGCAGTAATGGATGTTTGCTGATTAAAATGCGCACACACATCCAGCAAATGATTGGCAGGGTAAATCTGTGCCATACTCACCAGCGCTGCTTCATCGGCGTTATTTGTCGCAACAATCAAGCGTCGCTGCGCTTTAGTAGCAGCAATTGAAACTGGCAGAATGCCAGATACATCACGTAGAAGTCCGCTTAAGGATAATTCACCAATCACTTCATATTGCTCCAGCTTCTCGCAGCGCATTTGTTGAGATGCAGCAAGAATACCAATAGCAATCGGCAAATCAAAGCGCCCACCTTCTTTTGGCAAGTCAGCTGGGGCAAGGTTGACTGTAATGCGTTTGGCGGGAAAATCGAAACGTGAATTCAGCAGCGCACCGCGCACCCGATCTTTGCTTTCTTTGACAGCCATTTCAGGTAAGCCAACAATAGAAAAGCTGGGTAGGCCATTGCTGAGATGCACTTCAACAGTTACTAGCGGAGCTTCAAGTCCTAATTTTCCTCGACTGTAAACAACCGCCAGAGACATTGATTAAAGGCAATTTGGTTGGTAGCTCTGAAGCTGGTTAATCAAGAGCATCAGCTTGAATTATGATGCTGGTTTGATGCGGAAACTTGTTGTTCCAACTCTGCCATTGTTTGCTCAAGTTGTTCAAGTTTCTGACGTGTTTTTGCCAGTACAGCTGTCTGTACATCAAATTCTTCACGACTAACCAGATTAAGTCTGGATAACATCTCTTCCAGTACAGCACTGAATCCGGTTTCAACTTCCTGACGCAAACCACCCAGTGAAGGAACAGAATCGGCCAGCTTTTTTGCGATTTCTTCTATAGAATTAGGATCTAACATGTGGTCAAGCTTAGCTGATTCTTGTTCGCTGGTCTAGCGTGATTTAATCCTTGTAGTGATGTTCCAAACACATGAATAAAATTTTGCTAAATACAATAACGTGGATATCATAGTCCTTAATGAAAACGCCAACAGTAGAAATTTTGTCGCAAGGTGAAGAAGTATTGACCGGGCAGATTGTAGATACCAATAGTGCCTGGTTGTCAGAAAAACTTGTCAAACTTGGTTTTTCTGTGAGTCGACACAGTACGGTCGGTGACAGGTTAGACGATTTAATCAATGTGTTTTTGGAGATAACGACGCGTGCTGATGTTTGTATTTGTAGCGGAGGTTTAGGGCCAACCAGTGATGATTTGACTGCGCAAGCTGTTTCTAATGCTTTTGATCTTGCATTAATTGAAGACGCGATAGCATTAGAGCAAATAGAGCAGTATTTTTCCAGTCGTCAAAAAATTATGCCAGCAATCAATCGAAGACAAGCACTGTTACCGCAGAATGCAATTCGATTGGACAATCATTGGGGTACTGCGCCTGGTTTTGCTTTACAGGTCAATCACTGCTGGTTGATTTGCGTGCCTGGCGTTCCATACGAAATGCGTCAGTTATTCGACACACAGATTGTAGCCTTATTACAAAAAGATTTTCAACAAATGCCTTGGCAACTGGTGACATTGAGAACTGTGAACATGGGTGAATCCGATATTCAACAGTCCATTCAACATATCGTATTACCGGAACGTGTGACATTGAGTTTCCGCGCTGGGTTATGGGAAAACCAAACAAAATTGTTATTTCCTCCAGACCATACTTATCAAAAGATGGATGAATTAACGCAGCAATATACACAAGCAATTGGAAATTCAGTTTTTAGTATTGAAGGATTGAAGCAACCGGGAGGGTCATTGCTTGAAGTTGTCGGGCGACTATTGATGCAGCGCAATGCAACATTGAGTTTGTTGGAGACGATCAGCAGTGGTAAGCTGGCGGCGCACTGTGCCGGAGCTTCCTGGCTACAACATGCCGTCACTATCTTTAGAACCACTCAGTTGCTGGAAATGTATGCTATTGATTGTGATCAGTTAAAAACATCCCAACAACGACTCTCAGCAGCAACACGAATTGCTCAACTGCTATGCGATCAAACAGGGGCTGATTATTCGCTAGTCCAACTCTGGATGATTACAGATCGATTGGAGCAATTTGATAATGAAGCTATTCCAGTGATTACAGTCGCGTTTGGCGCTGAAGAACAGTGTGTAATTCGTGAAGTTAATTTGCAAGGACCGATGCGACGGCGACACATAAGAGCGGCAGCAACCGCGTTAGATTTATTACGTGAGTTATTATTGAAAGATACCTGTTCGCCTTCTTCGTTGTGACAATAGTTACATCGCTTGCTATGTAACTATTTTATTAACGCTTCTGTGGAGTCAAAAGGCAAGTCAAAATCCGGAAGTTATCAATCCTAGTTCCTTAATACAAATCAATCGGATCGACATCAATTGACCAGCGTGCCTGTTTATTTTCTTTCAGCGTGTCAATATATGGGATGATTCTGTCCAGACATTGATGTAATTCGCGACGATGCTGACTTTGTAACAGTAACTGATATCGATATTGGCCTGCCAATTTTTCCATCGGCGCAGGAACTGGACCAAGAATTAGAATTGTCTCAGTGATTTTCTCAAGTTCGATACGCAATTTTTGTAGTAATGCCAAGGGTGCTACTTGATTGGGTGCTTTAGCGCGGAACAGGGCGTGATGCGTTATTGGTGGTAAATCTGCCTGCTGGCGTTCTTGTAAGGAATTGATAGCAAACTGTGCATAATCTTGCCTGATTAATGTCAGTAGCAGTGGATGTTCGGGCTGACGTGTTTGTAAAATGACTTGTCCGACCTTATCAGCACGCCCCGAGCGCCCAGCAACCTGGATAATCATTTGAGCAAGCCGTTCGGCCGCTCGAAAATCTGTACTGAATAAGCCTTGATCGGTATCCAGAATACAAACCAGCGTTACATTCGGAAAATGATGACCTTTGGCGAGCATTTGGGTGCCGATCAAGATATCGATTTCATTATTTTGAACAGATGTCAGCATGGCATCTAAAATCGCTTTTGTGCGTACACTATCGCGGTCAAAGCGGGCAGTTTTTGCATCTGGAAACTGTTGTTGCAGCATTTTTTCAACGCGCTCAGTTCCAACGCCTAGCGCTTCTACTTTTTCTCCATTACATGCAAGACAGTTTCGTGGCAATGTTGAATTGGAACCGCAGTGATGACACCACAGTCGTTGTTCATTGATATGGACCACCGCATTCGCATCGCAGCGTGGACAACGCGCTACCCAGCCACATTGATGACACATATAAGCCGGTGCATAACCGCGTCGATTAATAAATAACATGACTTGTTCATTGCGGGAAAGGGTTTTCTCGATGTGTTGAATTAATGGCTCTGACAACCCTGAATGCATTTTACGATTACGGATATCCAGCAATTTAAGTTCTGGTAGCACTGCTTTACCAGCACGCGCAGGTAATTTTAGATGCCGGTAGCGTTGTGTTTGAGTATTATAAATAGTTTCAATCGCAGGCGTTGCAGTTCCCAACAGAATGGGGATATCAAATAATTGTGCACGGCGAATGGCCACATTGCGAGCCGAGAAACGAAAACCCTCTTGTTGTTTGAATGAAGGGTCATGTTCTTCATCGAGGATAATCAGGCCAGGTTGCTGCATGGGAATAAATGTAGCAGAACGCGTCCCCAGTAGTATGGGTGCTATACCTTGCTGAAAGCGTAACCAGTGAGCACAACGCAGCTTATCTGATAATCCAGAATGATAAATTCCAATCGGAATCGGAAAACGTGAGCGAAAACGTTCTTCAAGCTGAGGTGTTAGAGCAATTTCAGGTAACAATACAAGGATTTGTTTGTGTTGATCCAGTAATTGCTGAATCAAATGCATATATACCTCTGTTTTCCCACTACCAGTAACACCATCCAGCAAAAACACACCAAACTGATCACTGTTTTCTGCCACTGCATCCACTGCTTTCTGCTGTGCTTTGGTTAACGCTAATGGAGAAGACCTCGACGATTGCGATGCTTGCCATTTGCTAATACGTGTTTGTTGTTCAATCAACCCCTTGTTAATTAAACTTGACAGGCATTGGCGCCAGTGAATATTTTGAGTTGATAATTGATCGGTTGAGAGCTGCTTTTCTGGTGAGTTTTGTAGCAGTGTTATCAGTTCCAGTTGACGTGGTGCGCGTTTAAACGAATCAAGACTAATTGCTTGACCTTGCTGAGTTAAGCATAGAATGGTTTCAGTTGGTAATTCTGCTGCCTGGTTTTTTCGTAACAAACCAGGGAGAGCGGTATTGATAACCTCTCCGACGGGATGATGATAATAGCGTGCTGCCCATTCCAGTAGCCGCATATCATTTTGCTTAAATAATGGTTGAACATCAATAATACTTTGAAGCGGCTTTAACCGTGAGAGTTCAATTGTTGAAGTTACACATGGATCGATAATGATTCCAATCCTTTGTTGACGACCAAAAGGCACAACAACGCGCATTCCTGCTTGCAGGCTTTTGCTATCCAGATTATCAGGGATTAAGTAATCAAATAATTTGCGTAGTGGAATTGATACCGCAACACGGCAAATGAGTGATGCTGGTTTCGATGCGGTTTTTTTCATGAGTTCAATTGTGCGATATCACACATTGATTCGTCAAAATATTGTCGAAATTGACAGGTATTTTGTTATCCACAAATTCTGTGGATAACTTTGTTAGTAAGTTGAGGTTAACCGGCTGTAGCAACCGTTTTTAATGAGCTGGAGTTATTTTGTGAAATATCTGTGCAGGTAACAGCCTTCAATTATAACTCCATAAAAAACAGATAGTTATGAATTTATATGTAAGTGATTGATTTGGCTATTCGATTGCATCAAGCAGATTGATTAACTAATAATTGTCAAGAAAAAACTTGTGCATAAGTTATATGCCGTATATCGATTAAAAACTAATATTTTCTATATGGAAGTCAATAATTTGCCGCTAGATGTTCAATAGAGATTGTAATGCTCCATGATTTAATTTGAGTGAATAGAGTGTTCATGAATAATCCTCTTGGCCAAAAACGAAGAGAAATTGGACAGTGGGCGAAACCTGTCGCTTTAGGCAACTGGCAATCAATATCACACTATTAAAAAAAACAAGCAAGGCGATTGAGTTATTGATTGCCAGTTGCCTTAATCACTCCAGATCTGAGGAGTTGTCCGTGAATAAGTTGGACATTATCGCGCTCAGATTTAGGCGCAGGTTTGG
>JAZGEP010000333.1:0-7215 GCA_036478815.1 Methylococcales bacterium | reverse complement strand
ATCTAGGAGGCTGTTCGAGAATAGAAAGCCTACTGCGGAAAAGTGGATTTTGGCCCATTTTTCCGATTAAATTCGTTAAATACAGCAAGTATTCGTCTCATTTAATCGAAAAAATGGACTCAAAACCACTTTCCCTCGCTACGGCTTCTATTCTCGGACAGCCTCCTGGGTATCACAAAATGGAGATATTCGTTAAGTGACAACAATAAAAACTTCTTCTGGGCTTACGATTACGGCTGATAATATTAGTTTTTTTCCAACATTTTTTTTGATTGGAGCTCCGCGCTGTGGTACGACTGCATTGTCTAAATATTTATCCAGGAATTCGCAGATATGTTTCTCTAAACCCAAGGAGCCACACTTTTTTACCATTCTGCTCAAAATGCTGGGTAAGGTTGATATAGAGCGTGATTATATCCAACGCTTCTTTTTTCATAAAACCGATGAACATCTGGCGTGCGGTGAAGGTTCGGTTTCCTATCTGTATTCTGATGAAGCATTAGATGTCATTTTACAGCTTAAACCAGATGCTCAATTTATTGTCAATGTGCGTAATCCGCTAGAGATGATTTATTCATATCATGCACGGTTATTAAAATTGGTGGAAGAAGACGAACAAGATTTTCGCGTTGCGTGGGACTTGCAGGACACACGAAAACAGGGAAAAAAAATACCCAAAGGCAGTCATGATGCAGATTTGTTTCAATACCAGGAAATCGGCAGTCAGGGAAAATATCTTGAGCGACTGTTTGAACGCGTCGGTCGGGAGCGGGTTCATGTGGTTGTCTTTGATGATTTTACGGCCAACACACTGGCTGAATATAAAAAAGTCTTGAATTATTTGGGTGTTGAGTATGATGGTCGTACTGATTTTCCACGCAAGGGAAAACATGAAACTGTGCGCTTCCGTTTTCTGCAGCGTCTACTGAAACGGCCACCGAGACGAGTTGCCAATTTTTTACTCACCCTTCAACAACAGCAAAAGCGCAAGCAAAAGGGCAAAAAAAACTGGTTAATGCGCATCCGCAAAATGCTGATTGTTAAAAATCGAGTCAGAGCACAGCGTACGCCGATGGATGAGTCCATGCGTGAAGTGCTGATTGAGGCTTTTACGGATGATGTTAAAAAACTGGGGAATCTGTTGAATCGTGATTTAAGTCACTGGATGACTTAGGAGCGCGCACGAAATAACTTGGACAATTGGCGTAAGATTTTTGTTTGTATTCAAGGCACAGAAACAGGCGCATAGTGAGTTATACAACTGTTTCTGTAACGCGGAAGACAGACAAAAAGATACGTCAATTGTTCAAGTTATTTCGTGCGCGTTCCTTAGGTGGTTTGACGGAATAAAGATTACCAACCTTGCTTGCCTTTTTGTTTCTGACCAACGCAATCTCAATCGTTACGTAGAATAACGATGCGCCTCTTGAGATAGTTCGGTCAGAAACAAAAATCCTGCGCAATCTTGGTAACTTTATTCCATCAAGCCACCTTAAATGTGAAAATTCAATCCTTGCTCTTGATCAAGAACGCAACACCCCTTGCCGATACAATCGCCAGAGTACAGCCCATCCATAAATTAATGGATAGCGACGCAATTTTTCAGTGACCTCAATGTTCACACCTGAGTGGCGTTCAATTTTCCATACAATATAATCCACCCCGCCTTGAAAAGTGAATACGGCTTTGATCAATCGGGCAATTGATAGCAGCTTGCCTTGCACTCGGCGTACAGCCCAACCGGCTGTGGCAATTTTGTGTTGTTGCGTCGTTCGCTTGCGAGTATAACGGTGTGTTGTGTTGGACTCTTCAGCTTCAATATTAGTGCTGATTGCGGTCAGTACTGGCTCGGTTAGCGCATCATAATAGACTTGATCGGCTTGATATAATTGCAACGCACGACCTGGTTTTTCAGGGCGTAATTCAGTGCGGTAACTCAAGCCAAGACCTTTTGCCCAGAGTGTTTCGCTATCAAAACACTCCGGTAGTGCAGGAACAACCCGACTGCTAAAAGTGATGAGTGCTTGCGTTAATGATTTGACAACGTTTTGTTGTGCTCTATGGTCATGTACATAGAGTAATCGACTGGGTTGACAAAATCGTCCCCAGATATAGGAATGAAACCAGCGTGGTGAAGTTGCCTTGTCAAAATCTGCGAGTGAAATCAGCGCATATTTTACACGGATGGTTTGATTATCAACCGGGACTTCAAGATAAAACACATTGGGTGGTAACAGCCAGTTAAAGAAGGCTAATAAAGACTGACCTTTGTAGGCTGCAGTGTACTGGTCGATCAGTACATAGAGATCAATCAAACCATCGAATGGATTATCGCTACGCAAGCAAGAACCATAATAGAGAATGGCTTGGGTCGCATCACCGTAACGTTCCAGAACAGCTTGGGTAACTGGTTGCAGGGCTGGATTGGCTGTTTGGGTGACTTGACTGTTAACCAGCGTTGTCAGTTGTTTGGTAATATCGAGCTGATTGGAGTTTGTTGCAGACATTGTCAAAATTGTTATAGTTGAAGAAACGTAGCATAACCAGCTAAGGAAATTGTTATTAAATGGTTTTCAGAACTGCTTGAATAGCGCTCGCCATCCACGGTGAATTCACTATTCAATTGCATTTCAAGATGGTTTAATTTAGCGCTGAGAAAACCTTGCTCCGGTGTCATGTCTATCCGTGGTTTGCCTCGAAACAAGGGTAATATTTTGAGTAAAGAGTAGCCGTCGGGCTGATGACGCACAGCAGAAAAATACCAGGCACCGTCCTGGCCTCCCCAGAATGGATGAATGCCCAGGAATAGACGTTCCAGGCCGCTGGCAAACGCCAACAAATGTTTTCCAGATGATTGCAGTGTAGGTTGTGCTGATGATGGAATTAAATCCTGATTGTAGCCTGCCCGATTGTAACCTGATAGTTGCATGGAAACTGGCGAAAACAGAGGCTGCTCTTTCTTGTTTAGAGCAAATAGAATGCGTAAGGCGCTCAAAGCAGGGCCAAAACTATCTCTCAAGCCTTTTTTATGAAGATGGTTGTGGAAATAATCCTGACCTTCAATAATTGCACCTGCACCAAAAAACATTCCGCAAACGGGTGAAGCTGTCGCATCCCAGTCTATTTTTAACACTGGGCGCACTTTACTGCTAGTGGTTCGATTGGGATTATTATTCCACTGAATCAGTCGTTTCAAACCGGCTACACAATTGCCTTGAATTCCAACATCGCCACCAGTCATATTGGTTGTGCCACCTTTTAGAATTGCCAGTAATGGCATTACAGGCAAATGCGCAAACATCAGTGTTAACAATGCCTGAATAGTTCCATCGCCAGCATTGATGGCGACAATATCGACAGGCTTTAGCTGTAATTGTTCAACAAACTGAATAAACTGTTGGGTATTTGATGCTTGAAAATGGCTGATGTTCGGATCTGTTTGAGCCAATTCGCAAATCTTTTGTAGATGTTTTTTGCGACCGCTGTTGGGGTTACTCAATAATGCAATTTGCACGATGAAAACTCTTTAGTTTATTAACGATTATAATCAATATTGAGCATTTATTTTAAGAAATTACACGACAATTGACAGCTTGGATTCATTAGACATCTGATAGCATAATGCAGGTTTCGGTGTTGCACTGAATCTATAAGGTGTAGATGCAAATACTAACAACCTCTTTTTTTTTAAAATTAAATCGTATAGTCAGTTTTATGCTACTAAGGAACGTGCAAGCAATAACTTCAACAACTGACTTGTCTTGTTGTCTGTCTTCTGTGTTGCAACAACAGTTACATAGCTCATTACGCGCTTGTTGCTGCGCCTTGAAGGCAAACAAAAATTCTACGTCAGTTGTTGACGTTATTGCTTGCATGTTTCTAACTGGCGCTGGTTTTTATTTTAGAGTATTTTATATTGTTGTGCTGATGCTCGTTGGTTCAGCATGTGCGCCAGTGATGCATAAACCGGGACCTGACATGCAAGAACCATCGTTAATCAATGATGCTTATCGAACGGCTGATGGCGTAATCTTGCCAGTTCATCATTGGCAGTCGGATGCTAATGTTCGCTCAGTGATTATAGCTTTACATGGCTTTAACGATTATGGGCGTTTTTTTAACGATGCGGGTGAATTTCTGGCTGACCAGGGAATTGTTTCCTATGCTTATGATCAAAGAGGGTTTGGTGATTCTGATCAGCCTGGTTTATGGGCTGGTGTAGACGCATATTTGGAAGATTTACGTGGTTTTGTCCAGCTGATTCATCAAAAACATATCGGTTTGCCAATCTATTTGTTGGGTGAAAGTATGGGAGGGGCGGTGGTGTTGGCCGCGGTAAACCAAGCAGAGTTTCCACCAGTTGCCGGGTTAATACTCAGTGCTCCAGCTGTTTGGGGGCGAGAGGTGATGCCTTGGTATCAACGTTGGTTATTAGCTGTCAGCGCGCGCACAGTGCCACAGATGCATGTGACTGGTAGTGGTCTGAAGATTACACCATCAGACAATATTGATATGTTGCGAGCGCTCTGGGAAGATCCGTTGGTGATTAAAAAAACCCGGATTGATTCGGTTTATGGACTGGTTAATCTAATGGATGCAGCATTACAAGCCAGTGCTGATGTTGCAGTCCCGGTCTGTCTGCTTTATGGTGAACGCGATCAGATTATTCCTACTAACGCAGTGTCGACAATGCTGGAATCGATTAGGGCCCCAGATCTGGTGACGACTGCGCTCTATGCAAACGGGTATCACATGTTACTGCGCGACTTGGAAGCAAAAACGGTATGGACGGATATTGCCAACTGGATTTTTCAACCTGATCAGCCTTTACCATCCGGGGCAGAAGATGTAGCTTCTGCCCGGCTGTTTGGAGCCAGGTAAAAGTAACATGTACAACTTAAGGAACGTGCACGAAATAACTTCGACAACTGACTTGTCTTTTTGTCCGTCTTCCACGTTGCAGCTACGGTTGTATAGCTCGCTATGCGCACTTCGCTGCGCCTTGAAGACAGACAAAAACCCTACGCCAGTTGACTCAGTTATTTCATGCACGTTCCTTAACTGTTTCTAATGTTAATTGCAGGGATTATTCGTAGAGATCAAAATAATCGCCGTAGCTTGAATTAACATCAAAATCTTGCCAGACAAAATCAGGATGGACTGCTGGCTTACTTGGAATCATAAATGTTGCAACATCCATTACGCCACTTAAAGTGCGTGATAATGTATGCATGGTTCCTTGTATTAAGCCAAAAGTAGCACCAAAAGCCACATTATGTTCGTTGGTGACACTGATGATTGATTTAGGCAATTCTATCCAGCCCGTTGCCACGTTAGCAAATCCGTTCATAGCCTTGTAGCCAATTTGTTGACCATAAGTATCTCGCTGTTGATCTGCCATTGCCGAGAATGGAAGCCACACAAGAAAGATTGTGGCGATTACAGATTTTCGAATTAACATTTTGTTCATAGCTATCCCATATGTTTTATTACCTTAGAACAAGTATAGACAGCAGTTAATATTTTTGTTAAAAACAATAAAAATTTCTTGTGAATTGTTAATTTTCAGCAACAGAGTACTGAATACTTCGGTATTGGTGTAGAACCTTTCTTTGTCAAATCACTGTTTTATATTCAAGGTATAACAACAGGTGCATAGCAAATTAGGGCGCTGATTCCATGTAACATGTAATGTTATTAATTTCACCATGAAGGGCATGAAGAGAAGAGGCAAGAGTGAGTTGCACTCGCTTTATTTGTGGTGGTGGGCAGTTTGCTCTATTACCGTTGCCTTTCCTTCATCTTCTTCATGGTGAATAATCAAGTCTTAGGTGGTTTGACGAAATAAAGTTACCAACCTTGCTTGTCTTTTTGCTCCTGAGCAACGCAATCTCAATCGTTGCGTAGAATGACTATGCGCCTTTTGAGATAGTTCGGTCAAAAACAAAAATCCTGCGCAATCTTGGTAACTTTATTCCGTCAAACCACCTTAAACGGGATAAATGACCACATAATGTACATTGTGCTGAATCAGCACACGTAAATTATGTCACTGTTGCAGTGATGCTGAAGACGGATAAATAGATAAACCAGTTGATGAGATGATCGGTTAGCTACTTGGATTCACAAGGAATTTTATGAAGGAGTGGAATAACAGTGTGTATTTCCGACTGAATAAAATGTCTTGTGGATTCAAATAGCTAGCGAGCGCTCATCAGATTGGTGAGAAATACGGGTAACTAGGCTAGAAATAGTTTCGTCGTACAGTCCAGCTAATTGTTTCTCCTAACAATCAAGCGGGTTGACTCTCTTGGTTCTCTCATTTTTGGAGCAGTCCATTAAATTATTTTCAATCTTTCCGTAACATTTTCACTCTCTCTCCCGTATTAGAGTTTTATCACACTAGAGGAGAGGCTCACATGAAAATTCGTATCATTCTATTTATTACTCTACTGATTACTGCTAACTTGGTCGTTGCGGGTGGACGTTATAAGGTTTCTATTACCAACATTACCAAGGGACAAACCTTTACGCCACAGATGGTTGCAACACATGCACGACGTGTCAATTTATTTACCTTGGGTAAAGCCGCCAGTGATTCGCTTGGAATATTGGCAGAAAGCGGCAATCCCGAGCCGTTAACGAACGACTTACTTGCCAAGGGCAGAGCAGTGAGTGATGTACAAACGATTGCTGGTTTGTTAGCACCAGGTCAGACCTCTACGATTGAAATGACCAGTCGTCATGGTTATTTAAGTGTTGCTGCCATGTTAATTCCGACTAATGATACCTTTATGGCTGTCAACACTGTTCGTTTGCCACGTCGTGGCTCTGTAACTTATACCGCACTTGGCTATGATGCTGGAACTGAGCAGAATGATCAGAATTGTGTACATATTCCGGGTCCGCGTTGTGATGGTGAGCCAAATTCGCCAGCTGCTGATACTGATGAAGGCTTTGTTTATGTGAGCAATGGCTTCCACGACCTGGGAAGCTTCGATGATGATGAAAATGACATTCTAGGTCCAGCGACTTATGATTGGCGTAACCCAGTGGCTATGATTCGTATTACGCGAATTCGATAAGGGTACTAACTAAAGTTTCGGAGTTCATATCAAGCAACATAAATCTTGTAAACTATTGATTATAATTTGAATTATTTATTGAAAACAATCCAATGTTGGATGTTTGACTTTAGAAATAGCCAATAAAATC
>JAZGEP010000332.1:0-4371 GCA_036478815.1 Methylococcales bacterium | reverse complement strand
CTTGGATTCCGAATCGCGACCATTGCGCGAACTACCGCCTGCTTTTTTATGTGCCATTGTTGTTTCCTGATCTGTTACGCGCTGATTAAGGGATGGAAATTTAATAACTTTGTCATTCTGACGAAGTTATTTTTCTTCTGATTAAACGATCTCATGAGGACTATAGTTATTCTACACGACGATTGAGATCGTTTAAGCAGGAGGAAAAGGACAAGTCAGGATAATAAAGTTATTGAATTTCCATTCCTTAAGCCGATATGCTGGTAATTTCCAGCTCAGTATAAGACTGACGATGTCCCATCTGTTTCATGTGGTGTTTTCTGCGCTTGAATTTAATAATTTTAATTTTTTTATGACGACCTTGAGACGTCACAGTCGCAGACACTTTCGCACCTTCAAGATAAGGTGCGCCAACCTTAATGTCACTGCCTGAACCGACCATCAACACTTGATCAAACTCAACAGTATCACCGGGTTCACCAACAACCTTCTCTACTTTAAGGCGTAAACCTTCCTTAACACGGTATTGTTTTCCACCGGTTTTAATGACTGCATCCATCGAAAGTGCTCCACACAAAATCTAAGTTAGTTAAACCCTCAATGGTATCCAGAATATGCATTTTAGTCAATGATAAATGCCAAATACAATCAATCCAAGACGCTATACATGAATAACGATCATCATCTAGAAAGCCATCTTAAGATAAATTGCACGTCATTAACTATCATCCGAATTGAGTCTAAAAAATTTGCAACTACTCAGTTTGGGACGAACAAGAAACCACTTCAACAACTGACTTGTCTTTTTGTCTGTCTTCGGTGTTGCAGAAACAGTTACATAGCTCACTATGCGACTGTTGCTGCGCCTTGAAGACAAACAGCTATTTTGACATAGAAATGGCCTGAGCCAGTTGTTGAAGTTATTTCTTGCACGCTCCTTACCCTCTCTTTCTCTAGCTGCGTTGAATGTATTCGTTGATTCGTTGTAGTAATAAGCCCTCCTGCACTGCAGAAGACGAAACGAAAAACAAGCAAGATGTGCAATTTATTTTTGCCAGCCTTCGCATGATAAAGCCTAGCGACTACCTCGCTTGGAACTGACAGCAAATAATTTGACTTAGATTGACTGGTAATCGCACAAGAATCAGATTAGACTCACTTTATAATAACTTCATTTACAGTACTTTTTCATTGTGCCTTATAATAATGCACATTGGAGTTACAGGGCATACCTGATAATGTTGAACAATGGACACTAATAATTACAATATGGTTGCACACGCTAAAACAACGTTGGAAACTTCCAACATACAAACAACGCAAACTGCAGAAAAATCTGCTACGGCTCAAGTTCAAGCACTCACCAAAATAGAGTGCAAAGCTGTTGATCAACTAATTCTAAGCGAATTAAGCTCCGATGTTGTCCTCATCAATCAGATTGGACATTACATCATCAATAGTGGTGGCAAGAGACTGCGACCAATATTGCATTTACTTGCTGCAAAAGCTCTTAATTACAACGGTGAACATCATATCACTCTGGCAGCTGTCATCGAATTCATTCATACCGCAACCTTGTTACACGATGATGTTGTTGATGAATCAGATCTAAGACGTGGACAAGATACTGCCAATGCTGTTTGGGGCAACGCAGCCAGCGTACTGGTTGGGGACTTCCTCTATTCTCGCTCATTCGAGATGATGATTCGTGTCAATAACCTGGATGTTTTGTCACTGCTGTCAAATACCACAACAGCAATTGCTGAAGGCGAGGTTTTGCAGTTACTAAATTGCAACAATCCCAACACCTCCGAGCAAGAATATCTGGATGTAATCAGTCGCAAAACTGCAATCTTGTTTGCCGCAGCAACTGAGCTGGCTGCTGTTATTGTGGGCAGTTCCATCGAAATTAAACAGGCAATGCGTAACTACGGCTTACACTTGGGAACAAGCTTTCAACTCATCGACGATGTTCTGGATTACCAGGCTGACCCTGACGAACTTGGTAAAAATCTGGGTGATGATCTAGCTGAGGGCAAACCAACACTACCGTTGATTCGCGCCATGAACATGAGCGACCCCAAGCAGTCTTCTATGATTGAAGAAGCAATCCGTCACGGCAACCGAAGTGCTTTTAATGATGTTTTTCAGGTAATTAAAGCTACCAATGCAATTGGCTACACAGAAGAACGCGCTCAACAAGAAGCAAAAAAAGCGATCCAAGCCTTACAGCCAGTCCCATCTTCAATATACAAAGATGCTATGATTGCTCTGGCAAAAACATCTGTTAGTAGAACTCATTAACAATCAACTAGAGCAAGGCGAACACAAGCTATATCAAACTTGTTGATATCTCCACACGTGAAAATTTAGCATCTTGTGCACGCACGATTTGTGTGTAAATTTGGCGCGGATAGTTGCGCTGAAAAACCTTGCTGTAGAGTGACCACAGCCAAGATTTTCCGCCTTACTCTCCACAAAATACACGCACACAATAGGCTACATTTTCATGTGCGAAGAGTATAACAGGCAGCTATTGGAAAATTAAACCGCCACATTTTTAAACTTGCTGATTACTGTTTTAGCGATTAAAACTGTACCAGCCTACCAATTAGTCTATAGATTCTCAGGCCTTAATCCGCGAAACCAATGATTAATATTAATTATCGATGATAAAGCCTTATAATTGCGTTCATTTATGGTTACTAGTAGTCTTTCAATGTGATATTGACGTGTATAGGGAGAGTTGAGAAGTGGTTAGCTGCTAGGCGCACGAGAGCAGGACTAGTAGGCAAATCCAAACGAGTACAACACGCAGATGACCATTTATCGGCTTTCTATACCCGTCAATATAATGCTGATGGAACACTAGCATCAATTTATTTAACTTCTTCGGGTGGAGAAAATAACGAGATAAATTCGTCATATCCTGTAGCGTGTAATTCTTGCTTGGGGATGAATTTCAATGAGGCTGAATTAATACAATATCTTAGTCCTGTTGGTGCCGGACCGTCTTTAAACAAGTGACCAAGGTGCGAATCACCATAATGGCTGCGAATTTCCGTTCTGACTGATAATAGCCGGAAATCTTTTTTTTCGACAATATGCTTCGACTCCAATGGTTGGGTAAAACTCGGCCAACCAGTGCCTGACTTAAATTTGTCTTTGGATGAAAACAACGGTTCCCCACTAACGATATCAACATAGATGCCATCGCGCTTTTCATCCCAGTAGGTGTTTTTAAACGGGGATTCAGTGGCATCATCTTGAGTAACCTGGAATTGGAGATTAGTTAGACGTTGTTTAAGAATATCTTTTGAAGGCTTGCTATATGGCTTACTCTGATTTACCACGCTGGAAGTCTTCAAATAGAGATCATCTCCCCATGTTTTTTTCAAAAATTGATCACGTCCTGAGTTATTTCGATAGTATTTATATCGCAAAGGATTTTTTTTGTAGTAATCCTGATGAGACTCTTCTGCAGGATAGAACTTCTCAAATTGACGGATCTCAGTAATCACCTGTTTCTGATATCGACCTGACGCATTCAGAGCATCTCGCGATTGCTCTGCAATCTGCTGTTCGCTATCGTTATTCACAAAAATCATAGTACGGTAGGAATCACCGCGATCAACAAACTGACCACCATTGTCAGTAGGGTTAACCTGTCGCCAAAAGGCTTCTACTAATTCAGAGTAAGTAACTTGCTCAGGATCATAATGTACTTGCACACATTCTATATGCCCAGTGTCACCCTCAGATACTTGTTGATAAGTAGGATCAGCAGTATGACCGCCACTAAAGCCTGAAATGACTTGATAAACTCCATTAACCTTCTCGAAATCAGATTCCGTACACCAAAAGCATCCACCAGCAAAGGTGGCAACTTCCAACGTTTTATCTGTAGCTAATGATTGACCTGATGATACTTGGTCAGCACAGCTGGCGAGTGCAAGCGTGAAAAAGAGAAAGGCGAATAATCGCATTACGTGGTATTTCATCATTATTATGTCCTTTTGATTCGATCATTGTTGGGTTATGTAAAAAAAGAGCAGGTGAATCATTTTATATAAAGCCAGCAATTCAAAACAATCTCTCTTGAATATTACAAGGAATCAATCTGATGTGTTGTCTAGGAGGTTGTTCGTGAATAGCAACATTAAAAAAACCAACACAATATATTGTCATTATATCTACAAAAACACTATATATAGTGGTGCCGCTGAGTAAAATGTTAGTTCTCGGACAGCCTCCTAGTAGTCTTTCAATGTGATATTACCTAATAATAAGTCGATTCCCATATCAATTAACATCTGACAACCGGACAATGAATTTCTTTTTCATAGGCACTCTCAATAAAATATTGACTAT
>JAZGEP010000331.1:0-4239 GCA_036478815.1 Methylococcales bacterium | reverse complement strand
TAACCGCACCACTTGAAGTCGAACTGTTAGGCATTCCTCAGCAGAAAATGCTGCGTTCAATTGCTAAGTATGCGCTTACAGATATCACTCTGGATTTTGAAGAAGGCACGGATATTTATTGGGCGCGCCAACAAGTCGCCGAACGCTTGAATACAGTGTGGAGCGATTTACCCGATGACATTGAAGGTGGTATCGCGCCGCTGACGACACCATTGGGCGAAATGTTCATGTTTACCGTTGAAAGTGACCAATTGTCACTGATGCAGCGGCGGAATGTACTGGACTGGATTATTCGTCCGGCATTACGCACTGTGCCTGGTGTTGCCGATGTCAATGCGCTGGGTGGACTGGTGCGCAGCTTTGAGGTGACGCCTGATCACACTGCCATGAGCGCAGCTGATATCACCTTGCAACAGCTGATTGAGGCACTAAAAAATAACAATCGCAACGACGGTGCTGGGCGCATTAATCGTGGTGAAGAAACCTTGCTGGTTCGTGCAGAAGGTCGGATTCAAACGCTGGATGATGTGCGCCGTATCGTAGTCACTACAGTCAACGGTTTAGCCATTAGCGTTGCTGATATTGCCAAGGTAAAGATTGGTGCCTTAAGCCGTTATGGCGCGCTCAGTCAGGATGGCAAAGCTGAAGCCGTTGAAGGGTTAGTGTTAAGTCTGCGTGGAGCCAATGCGCGACAATTGGTCATCGATTTGCAAGCCAAGCTGGATGAGTTGAAACCAGCGTTGCCGGAAGGCTTAAGTGTTAATGTGTTTTACAGTCGTGGTGATCTGGTTAACCGCGCATTGTCTACCGTTGTAAAAGCGCTTTTAGTGGCAGTCGTGCTGGTGCTGGCATTGCTTGTTGTGTTTCTTGGAAATATACGCGCTTCGCTAACCGTCGCATTTATCTTGCCACTGTCAGCACTGACCACGTTTATTCTGATGAAACTGTTTGGGTTGTCGGCTAACCTGATGAGTTTAGGTGGGTTGGCCATTGCTATTGGGATGTTAGTCGATTCAGCGGTGGTCGTGGTTGAAAATATTGAAACCCAGTTGGCGGAAAGCCAGGGTAAACAGCGCTTGCCGTTTTTGCATATGATTTATCGTGCGGTTCGAGAAATTGCTGTGCCGGTTGCTTCTGGTACAGTGATCATCATCATCGTATTTCTACCACTACTGACGCTTGAAGGGCTTGAAGGTAAGCTGTTTTCTCCGGTGGCGTTCACCATTGTGTTTGCACTTGCCGGAGCTTTGTTGTTGTCATTAACTGTGATTCCCGTCCTGGCATCATTTCTGATCAAACAAACCCCATCTCAGGAACCCTGGCTAATCGGGAAATTACACAAGACATATCAGCCAGTATTGAACTGGTGTCTAGAGCATAGCCGTTCGGTTATTCTACTTACATTGCTGTTATTTGCCGTTGCAGCTGTTCTCTATACCAGGATTGGCAGTACATTTCTGCCAACAATGGATGAAGGCGATATTGTTGTACAAACAGAAAAACTGCCATCGATTACCCTGGAGCAATCGGTCGCACTGGATCTTTTAGTGCAAAAAGCAGTGCTCGATCAAGTCCCTGAAGTCACAAATATTATTTCCCGTACCGGCTCAGATGAAATCGGACTCGATCCCATGAGCCTCAATGAAACTGATAATTTTTTGGTGCTCAAACCTAGTGATGAATGGGCAGTGCCTGACAAACAAGCATTACTGGATAAAATTCGTCAAGTGCTGGATCAGTTTCCTGGTGTGTCCTATAGTTTTACCCAGCCAATAGAAATGCGGGTTGGTGAAATGCTCACCGGATCACGTGGCGATGTGGCAATCAAAATATTTGGCAGTGATCTCAATATTCTCAATCAATTGGCGGGCCAAGTAACCAATGTAGTTACTGGAATTCAAGGTGCAACCGATGTTTTTACCCGTGAGAATGAAGGCATGCAATATCAGCGTGTCGTCGTGGATCGCTATCAAGCAGGACGACTAGGCTTGGATGTAGAAACCATAGAAACACTGTTACGCGCGCGGTTTGATGGCTTAAAAATTGGTATTGTGCAAGAAGGCATTCAACGCACACCGTTGATCTTGCGTGGCGATAGTCACCAGTCTGCATTGACAGATTTGAAGATCAGTACAGCATCAGGCGTCAACATCACCTTGGATCAAGTGGTTACAATGGAAGAAGTTGAAGGCGTCGTGTCAGTGGAACGCGAGCGTGGACAACGCTTTTCTGTCGTGCAAACCAATGTAAATGGACGTGATCTGGTCGGGTTTGTGGAACAGGCAAAACAGCTTGTGGCGGACAAGGTTGAATTACCCCGAGGCTACTACATGACCTGGGGTGGACAGTTCGAAAATCAGCAACGTGCAGCGACCAGATTAACCATTGTTGTCCCGCTTGCATTAGGCTTGATTTTTTTGCTACTGGATGCCACATTTGGCTCCACCCGCCAAGCCTTTTTAATCCTCACCAATGTACCACTGGCCATGATTGGTGGTGTGATTGGCTTATGGATATCCGGCCAATATCTTTCAGTTTCTGCATCAGTGGGTTTCATCGCCTTACTCGGAATAGCCGTGCTGAATGGCGTGGTCATGGTCACTCATTTCAATCAATTACGCGCTAGAAGCATGCCGATGGATCAAGTTGTCATTCAAGGTTCCATGCGACGCTTGCGACCGGTATTAATGACAGCAACTACAGCAGTTGCAGGGCTGTTGCCATTGTTGTTTGCATCCGGCCCTGGGTCGGAAATACAGAAACCGTTGGCTATCGTAGTCATCGGAGGAGTAGTCACATCGACCATGCTCACGCTTGTTATTTTACCCATACTCTATCGTCGTTTTGGAGAGGCATAAGCAGATGAACCAAAACTTCAATTGCATGCTGGTACTTGATGTGCCAGAACTACTAGAAACAGCGATTGTTGATTGGTTGCTGGATCAGCAATTAGATCATGTGTTTACACATTATCCGGTACAAGTCTGTGGTCATGAACAAAGCGGCATGACTGCACTGGAAAAAGTCAATGGGCGCAAGCAAGAGATTCGCTTTGAAGTGTTAATTCATCAAGAAAATATAGATTCGCACATACAGCAACTTGTTAAAGATTTTCAAGGTGCAGCTGTTCGTTATCGTGTTGTTGATGTCTTGCAAAATGGACAGACGTGAAATAAGGAACGTGCATGAATTAACTTGAACATTCTGACTTGTCTTTTTGCTTCTGACTAAGCGATCTCAATCGTTGCGTAGAACAACTATGCGCCTCTTGAGATCGCTTAGGAACGTGCACGAAATAACTTGGTCAACTGACTTCCTTTTTGTCCGTCTTCCGCGTTGCAGCTACGGTTGCATAGCTCACTATGCGCCCTTCGCTGTGCCTTGAAGACAAACAAAAATCCTGCGCCAGTTGACCAAGTTATTTCTTGCACGTTCCTTAGGAGTGAGGATTTAATAACTTCCCAGTTTTGACTTGCCTTTTGATCCCACAGAAGCACTCATAAAATAGTTGCGTAGCTTAGTCAGAAACAAAAATCCTGTGTCATTATCGTTCAAGTTATTCCATGCACGTTAACCTCTGAACACCTGATCTCAGGACTTTAAAAACAATAGCTTCAGAACACCTGATTTCAGCTTTCAGATAAACAGCCCCAGCTTCCAATGAAACAGCCTTAAAATCAAAGGGGAAGCAATATTTTTCAGTAAAAACCCCATCAACTATTCCCAACTGCCACAGATTCTGAAATGATACTTGTTTTAGATGATTTGTAGACTAACCCCGTCTACTCTTACCGGAAATTTCTATGGTTCAGCGACAACTTCCCATGTTTCCAGAGGGCTCGATCCCAGTCACCCATGATCTGGCCGTTGAAAAGCGAGACGGCCATGTCACTTATTTTTATGGGACTTTGCCTGTGTTTACTCATGACGAGAATGATGATGCTTCGTTCCAAATGATTACCGCTCAGTTCTATACTAACGGCTATGTCAAACAAATGGATATTGTTCGTGCATTTGGAGTCACACCAATCAGTGTCAAACGTGCTGTTAAACGCTATCAAGAACAAGGAGTACAAGGGTTTTATGCACAGAAAAATACGCGGGGAGCCGCAGTTTTGACAGATGAAGTGCTGCAGACAGCTCAGCAATTATTAAGCGAAGGACAAGAGCCCTGTGATGTGGCCGATCAGTTAAATATAAAGCGCGATACCTTCAGTAAAGCAATTCGTGCCGGACGAT
>JAZGEP010000330.1:0-4399 GCA_036478815.1 Methylococcales bacterium | reverse complement strand
TTGTCCGGTTGTCAGATGTTAATTGATATGGGAATCGACTTATTATTAGGTAATATCACATTGAAAGACTACTAGTGGGCTATGTCACTCATCAAGCAGGTGAGAAATACGGGTTAATTATCATTGGGTGCTGATTGATACAGCCAGTAAATTTATGCTGCAACGCTAACCAGATTTTCATGGAAGCTCTGACACCTGCGATACAGTGTCAACACTTCGGGGACACTGGTAAACGATTCCACCATTGCTTCAAAGCGGCTGCCAGTGGCGAGTAAATGTGGTAGCTCAACATTTAACTGCAAAACATGGACGCCATGTTTGCGGGCAACGACTAAATAATAGAGATAGTGGACTGCACGTATTGCTAGTTTTACCTCACTACTGGATTCTTGGACTGGAACCAGTAATGCATATTGCAGCGACTTGGAGCGTTCATCCAATATCCAACGATTATCTTTGTTGGTACAAATCATCGGCAGTGCTTTGTAAGTCATTTCGTCACAAAAATTCAGTTCTACCCAATCAATAGCGGGTTGTTGTGTTGCATATTTTTCAGCAAACGCTTTTTGGTAACACCAAGCCAGGCTAGAAAGGACAGGATCATCAAGTAGCGCTGTTTGAGGATTGGAATAGAGCTCTAATTTTGGTGCCAGTGCGCGTCGAATTTCACTGACACAATAGTCATATTCATCATTCGACAGCACTCGGTATCCAAATCCAGCAAATAACACCAGTCGCGGTAACATTTCCAGTTGCGGTGCTACCTCAAGTAACAGAGTTAGTGCTGGGACATCTAAAGCAACATGAGTCCAGCTCAAAAAGGCAATTACATTACCACTAATATAGGTGTTGTGTGTTTTCTCCCAGGTTGTCAGCAATTGATCAATACAGGGTTCGGTAATCGCCTGGTCGGGAAATGCTTCACCCGCAAGTTTGTAGATTCGGGAGTGGTAAGCGGTGTAACCCAGTTCCTCAAAATGATGAGTACGTACATTTGTCACCAAATACTGAGCGAGTAAATATTCCTGCCAACTACGATGACTGAATCGAAACCGATTGGCTCCGGTTGGAACAAACAAGGTTTGTTCCAACAGTAATCTACAGGTATCCGCATTTTCGACAATACCAAAACCAATCAACATCTGTTCGTGTATGTCTTGCAATTGTTCGTTGTAAAACCCAGGGTCTGACTGTTGTACTAATGCAAAATAATCTTGCCATCGTTTGATTGCTTGGTAGGCCTCACTGGTTAAGACATCCACGCTGATTTCGCCACGCGATCGATAGAAGAACAACCAGGCAATCAAAACCAGCGCATGAATCAAGTGGTCGGTGGTGGCGCGCTTGTTGCCGGGCAAAAGCAGTTCTGTCAAATTACCTCGCAACAAGATGGTACGGATGGTCTGACACATAATTGAAGCTTGGGTTGCCTCGCCGCGCTGAAACCTGCATTCTGCGCATGGTTCATAATTGGCAAGAATTAAAGGCGTTAGAATTACATCCAGCAGGTCAGCATCTTCGACACTATCGATCCAGCTTTGGGTATTTGGATAAAGCTGCTTGGCTTGTGGTCTGGTCAATCTCAACACTTCATAAATATCTTTAGGATCTTTGACCATTTGTTGAATCCCATAGAAGCTGCTGCGTGCACAAACAATAATTGTGAAGTGCGGGTTATCACGATATCGATCACACGCATCTTGTAACATCTCAATCATATTGGTAATACCAATATTCGGATAATTGATTACAAAATCAACCAAGCCATCGATACAAATGGTCATCGCCTGATTGCGAAATAAATGCTCCAGTTGGGCTTCTGTACATTGCATGCCCGAATATAAATCCCGTGACCAATGCAACCACCACTTCCATAATCTGTCCCAGTTCAGTCCTTCTTCGCCAGGATGAACGGTCATTTGTTGTAGAGGAATGAATAAGGGTAGTGCTGTTGATGGCGCTGGGTCTGCCAGATAATTTTTTCCAGCTCGCCAAGTGATTGATCTCAATACGATCGATTTGCCCACGCCTGCCGGGCCAGTGATCAGAAGTTTTCTGGGTTTTTCACTGTCACTGTGAATGGTTTTGAGAACAAGCTCGGCCACCTCAATCTGGTTGCCATAATGGACGGTAGCGATACTGGGTGTGGGTTGTTGTTCCTGAGTTGTTTGTTGATTACCCACTTCTGGAATTGAACCCAATAAAGTTTGGGTACCCGCCATGCGATTGATAGCACTGATTCGTAACAATGTCTGGTTGGCGATGGTTAAACCAAGTGTATTGTTATACAGCTTGATGATATCGGCGATAATCGTGACGATTGGACCGCTGGGCCGATTCGGTATTTTTACTGAACCATGTGTGCCACGTACATAAAAAGGGTGCCGACCTTTACTTTCCTCTATACGGGCAACCGACATATCTGATTTGGCGAAGATGTCATGCACTATCGGGAATAATGCATCAGCATCCATTGCTTGTGTTTGATGCGCAATAAACTTCTTATCTAGAGCAATCAATTGCGGGTTTCTGGTGCGTACCAAACCAATCAATTCGTTTTTGCCTAAATCACTGCCTCCTTGAGTGAGAAAGCGCACCAAACCCAGCAATGGTGCCATCAGTGCATAAAATACACGGTAAGCAATTGCTCCACCAATACTGGAAAAGCGTGTCCCACCATAGTGAGGTACAGCGATATTGATAACGCGACGAGTCCGGTACCAAATTGATTTGGAGTGATCAGAATCGTTTTCAGAATGATTGTTTTGTTGAATGCTTTGCCATGAGTGACACAACATTTGTTTGACCACCAAGCCGCCTGAACTATGAGTAATAAACAGCACATGGCTGTAATCTTTAAACTCTGTATTCAGCCAGGTAAACAAATCTTCAGCTGCTTGTTGAAGATTACTGCGTTGTAATAATCTGGAGGGATACGCAAAAGAAACCACATCCATCTCCATGCCAGCATTTTCCAACACCCATTGTGGCATTTGTCCCCAGGTTGTTTTAGCATCGCCAAATAAGCCGTGCACAAACACTAACAAACTGGTTGATGCTTGTGCTGGATCAATCTGATTGCGGAAATGAACCAATCCATATCGGCTTTCTCCATTCCAAAATGATTGTGTTGTTGATTGCTTCATTATAGATTCCTAATTAATTTGTAACTACTCAGCGAAATCGGTAACTGCTCAGATTGCCCTCTAGGAGGCTGTCCGAGAATAGAAACCTACTGCGGAAAAGCGGATTTTGGCCCATTTTTCCGATTAATTTCGTTAAATACAATAAATAAATGAGCACTTTTAACGCGGTTATTGGACAAAATAGAGGGTAAGCTGAGTAGTTACATTAATTTTTTAACCCCATTCTATACTCTTTCTCACATCAGATTTTTAGTATCCTGTACGCGCGCTTTTCGCGAATGGCTATGTTGGAAAACCTTGCTGTAGAACCACTGCAGCAAGGTTTTCCGCTTTGCTCTCCACAAAATATCATACACACAAGATGCTACATTTTCATGTGCGAAGAGTATAATTACGAGCAATTTGCCGGATCAATCGCACAATCATGTTTAATCTGCTGGTAACTTGCGTAATCAGTAACTGCTCAGATTGCCCTCTATTGTGTCCAAGAGCAAGGCGAAAGCGCGGAGTTTACAAGTGTTATGAGCACTTTCAACGCAGCTCTTGGACACAATAGAGGGTAAGCTGAATTACATCTGCTGTTTATAGCAGTGGCTCTGTCTATTTCGAGTTGGATTAAAGCGGTTGGATTAAAGCGTATTGCAGCTACCTGCCGGGGATTAATATCGTATAACATCCCTTTGGCAGTGATTTAAAATTCAATCCCCACTTCCATATGATTGTCGCAGTGGGTGGACTCAGCTTGGATCAAAGTCGCTGGATCAAAGTCTTTGGTAATTACTCAGCTTACCTTCTATTTTGTCCAATAGCTGCGTTGAAAGTGCTCATATACACTTGTAAACTCCGCGCTTTCGCCTTGCTCTTGAACAAAATAGAAGGCAATCTGAGCAGTTCCGGACACGCTGAGTAGTTACAGTCTTTGAAGGCTATCTGGTACCCGAGACCGGACTCAAGAAACGGAGTCAATACAACAATCATTAAGGAGTGAGGATTTAATAACTTCCCGATTTTGACTTGCCTTTTGATCCCACAGGAGCACTCATAAAATAGTTGCGCAGCCTGCTATGCGCCTATTTTATGAGTGCTCCTGTGAAATCACAATGCTGCTCGGTAACTTATTAAATCCTGGGTGCTGATTTTAAATAATGTGGAACTTAAAGTAAAAACGAGGATCAATACCTTATCTTTCTGATATTAAGAGGAAAAGGAAATGGCTGAAGTCGTCGCACACGAAGGAAATCAATTAACTCTTC
>JAZGEP010000329.1:0-8869 GCA_036478815.1 Methylococcales bacterium | reverse complement strand
CAAACCCAAATGATCATTTCAAAACAGAGTATGGTGAGCCAAACTAACGGGGCTATTCGCCCTGTATCCCGACTTTCAGTCGCCAATCTCTCTAACCCACCCGTCTTTTAGCGGGTGGTTGTTGAGTGCTCCTGACTAATCGATCTCAATTGTTGTTTAGAACAATGATGCTCCTCTTGAGATTATTAAGCCAGAAATAAGAATCCTATGTCATAATTATTATGACTAATTCCATGCAAGTTCCCAAATATGCAGACTCTCAATGTAAATAAACAGTTAATCACACGCTTTGGTGCATCTGAGTATTTGAGTGGTTTGTCTGTTAATAATACTTATTCCCTGACCCCATCTATTGAAAATCAATCAGTTAATACCGATCAGATGCGTCAACATTTACAAAGTGTTATTGATGGGTTTGAAAATATTTTTGAAAACATGACGTATTCAGCTGCCCAATCTTTTTTAAGGCAGCAAAAACGTCAGTTTACTTTGTTGTGGTCGGTTGCCAGTTTAGCTGAGTGTTTTGAATTTCAGGAACTGGGTCAATGGTGGACTTTGTTCGCTGATCGCAGCATTGATTTTGCGTTGCGGGCTGTCTGGCGTTTTTCGGAGATTAAACGCTTATGTACCTCAATTTCAGATGATTTAACTGAAAAGGTTCCCGGATTGTTTGTGTTGGGGCTTGGCAAGCTTGGCGGTAACGATTTAAATTTCTCAAGTGATGTCGATCTGGTTGCATTTTATGATGCCGATTTGATTCCAGTCTCACCGATGCAAGGCAAGACGGATGTTTGCACGCGCGTACTCAAACAATTGACAAAATTACTTTCAGAAGTCACAAGCCAGGGTTTTGTATGGCGTGTGGATTGGCGATTACGACCAGAAGCGTCAGTGAATCCATTGGCAATGCCCATCTCTGCTGGTCTACAGTTTTACTATTTCAGATCGTTATCCTGGCATCGATTAGCGATGATGAAGGCACGCGTGGTTGCTGGTGATCAGCAAGTTGGTTGCCAGTTTCTAAGTGAGCTGGATAGCTTTATCTGGCGTATTAATCTGGATTATCGCTCACTGGATGAGATTGGTGATCTCAAACAAAAAATAAACCTTGAGCATCCAGCGCTGAGGCTGGCACGTGATCAAGATCATGACATTACCACGGATTGTGCCGATTTTAATATTAAGTTGGGGCGTGGTGGGATTCGTGAAATTGAGTTTATTGTCAATGCCATGCAGTTAATTTGGGGTGGCCGACGCATTGCATTACGCATTTCGAACACGCTTGATGCTCTCTCACAGTTATCTGCGGAAAAACTGCTGGTTGTGGCAGTGGCGCAGCAACTGAAGTTTGCGTATTGCTTGTTTCGTCAAATTGAAAACGCAGTGCAAATGCTTGATAACCAGCAGCAATATCAGTTACCAAACACTGAAGAACGTCAGCAAGCGTTATTACAACTCTTGAACCGAAACTCATGGCAGCAATTGACTGAAGAAATCTATCAGCAACGTGTGATTGTAGCGCATGAGTTTGATGCGTGTTTTACCGAAAACGAAACGCAACAGCCGACAGGCAGTTTTTCATCTGCTTTATTGGAGGACGATCTGCAGCCCGCTGCAAAAAAGATAATCAATGATTGGCTGAATGGTTTTCAGATATATGGAGTTGCCAATTCAGAAACGCATCAATTAAAGGAATTGTTTGATTACTTAATTGATGAGTTACATGACAGTTGTGTGCCTGCCAGTGATGCGATTATGCGAATTGATGGTTTTTTCAGGTCAATGCCAACTGGAATACAGTATTTCAGGTTGTTGCAAGCACATCCTGTTCTGTTGAAATCCATTATTCGACCATTGTTGATTTCTCCACCGATGGCAACTTTGCTCGAACAATCGCCACATATTGTCGATGCATTGATTTCACCTTTGCAACAGGATCATCGGTTTAATCCACAAAGTCGTTCTGATTTTGTATTGACCAGCTCGCGAGCTGAAGTACGTGCTGAGCGCTTGCGACGTTTTGTCAATGAAGAACTTTATGTTAGCTATCTCAGCCTGTTGCGGGGCCGAATTTCGACTGTAGAGTTGCACCAGCGCCTGACCAGTATTGCCCAACACACGCTTGATTTAGGATTGACAATAAACTGTGATCACATGCAGCTGGATGTAGCACCGATAGCAGTGTTAGGGCTTGGCAAGCTGGGAATGCAATCCATGTCACCGCTGTCTGATCTGGATTTGATTTTTATCGCTGAATCGATTGATGATATTGAATCAGCCAATCGATTTGCCAGACGTTTCCAGCATTTGATGGAAACCAGGATGAAAGAAGGCATCGCTTATGAAATGGATATGCGTTTGCGCCCATCTGGACGTAGCGGCCCACCAACAGTTAGTCTCAATAGTTTTGAAAAATATCATTTACAACGTGCTCAGACCTGGGAGCATATTGCACTAATTCCTGGGCGTTTTGTGGCAGGAAATCCGGTGATTGGAGTTCAAGCCAGTACAATTCGTCAGCGGCTGCTGGTTCAACCCAGAGATTATCAACAATTTATCAACGATGCCTGGAAAATGCTGAGCAGGATTCGGGATCAACGCACCGCTGAGGTGGCAGCAGACAGTCTATCGGTAAAATTGCGTCGCGGTGGGTTAATGGAAGCTGATTATCTCAGTGCATGTATCGCCATAATGCAAATCCCACAACAACCTGATTGGGCGGCTCTGGATTACTCACAGTTACTAGAGGCAATATCAAACAATACTCGTTATACAGAATTGAGTGCAATTGTTCAGTTTTGGCGACATCTTCAGGTTTGGGTGCGACTGCTAAATCTTGAAACATCACAGGTTAGTGATTTTCCAGCTCAGGAACTGAGTTTTTTTCTGGCTGATATAGGGCTATCCAGTGGAGAACAACTGAGTGAAAAGATCAGAAATAGTGCGAAAATAATCGATGACTATATTGGTCAATTTATGCAGGATCGCAGTCTGGACAGCACAAAGCAGACAGATGACTGGGAAGAGACAGCAGTGATTTGGCTGAATGATAGGAACTGATTAAAAAATCAGTGCGGTCTCAGACCTTGTCCAAGCCTGTGGATTGCAATGAGGGGTGTATTGAGGCGTAAAAAAAGGGTCTCAAAGTGTGCACATAAAACAGGCAGCCAAAGCAGATAAATGATAGAGTAACATCCGCTTCTTTATTCAATATGATGGGTTGATCAATTGTCGAAACATATTTACAAAGTAACTTTTCATAACCAGCAAGAAATCTATGAAGTATATGTAAAACATGTGTTTCAGGGTGACTTGTATGGTTTTGTCGTGGTTGAAGGTTTTTTATTCAACGAAACCAGCGAGATTGTGGTAGATCCTGCCGCTGAGAAGATAAAATCGGAATTTGGTGGTGTCAAAAGAACATTTATTCCAATGCATGAAGTGATACGCATCGATCAGGTTGAGAAGAAAGGCATTGCCAAGATCCGGCCATTATCTGACAATGAACGAAAAGGCTCAAATATCGCCAGTTTTTACAGTAAAGACAGAGATCAATCCAAACAAGAGTAAGTACCTGAGCGTAATTAATTTAATATTTTACTGGTCTTTTTTCTCATCTTCGGCGTTGCAACAACAGTTACATAGCTCACTAGAGCTAAGTTGTTGCGCCTTGAAGATGAAAAAAAATTCTGCGCAAAATTGTTAAATTAATTATGCTCAGCTACTTAGCGGCGTCGAAAGAATAGGGACTTATTTATCCCCCTATTGCCGGAAAGTTTCTGGCTCTAAATGATGGCGATGTAATAACTTGTAAAATTCTGTGCGATTACGATGCGCCAAGTGTGCTGCGCGAGTAATATTTCCGTGGGTAATTTGCAGGATGTTGACCAGGTACTCGCATTCAAACTGGCGTTGTGCGACGACTAAAGGCTGAATCTCACGGGTTTTCCCACGCAATGCTTTTTTGACCAACAGCGCCGAAATAACTGGTGTCGTAGTCAACGCAGCAACTTGTTCGACTACATTTAACAATTGACGGATATTGCCGGGCCAGGGAGCAGTCATCAAGGTTTCCATTGCTTCACGTGAAAAACTTTTGGCAATACAGTGGTGGCTGCGTTCATGAATGGCTGCCAGGAAATGGTTGACCAGTAGCGGAATATCATCACAACGCTGTGATAGCGACGGTAGCTCCAACAAAACAACATTGAGTCTGTAATATAAATCCTCTCGAAACTCTCCTGCTTCAACTGCGGCATCAAGGTCTTTATGAGTGGCTGATAGAATGCGTACATCAACTGCAAAAGATTTGGTTTCTCCCACGGGTCGTATTTCTCCCTCTTGGAGGACGCGCAGTAGTTTAGACTGAAATTCCAGTGGCATGTCCCCAATTTCATCCAGAAATAATGTGCCGCCATCGGCCTCTTCAAATAAACCTTGGTGATTGCGATCAGCTCCGGTAAATGCTCCCTTTCGGTATCCGAATAGTTCGGATTCAAGCAGGGAGCCAGGAATGGCAGCGCAGTTAATGGGGATGAACGGTGCGCTATGTCGATGACTGGCTTTATGGATTGCATGTGCCAACAGTTCTTTACCGGTTCCACTGTCACTCTGAATCAGTACGCTAACATCTGACTGGGCAACTCGCCATGCTTGTTTCTTTAACTCATTGATTAATGTGTTTTGAGTGACTATATCAGCATGCCAGGCTGTATTCAGCTGATCGTCATCGACTTTTGGCTGATATTGTTGTCCCAAAGCCGAGTTGATGGTTTCCAATAAATGCTTGCTGTCAAATGGTTTGGTTAAATAACTGAAAACGCCTTGATGCGTTGCATCAACTGCATCAGGTATTGAACCATGGGCGGTGAGAATGATGACAGGGAGAAGCGGGTATTTTTGATGGACGATACCAAATAAAGTCAAGCCATCCATATCATCCATGCGCAAGTCGGTGATCATCAAATGTGGTTGAAAACCGGTTAGCTTGGAAATCGCCTTGACACCACTATCGACTGTCTCAATGTCGAAACCTTCAGATTGTAGACGCAGAGAAAGCAGCTTCAATAACCCAGCATCGTCATCAACCAGTAATATCTTTTTTTTTGTTGACATGGTTTTAGCTTGCTGGCACTTCTGTGATGCGTTTTTCTTGATGGTTAAGCTCAGACTCCAGTGATTTAAGCTGTTGTAGCTGCTGCCGTGTTTTTGCCAGATCCTCCTTGAGTGCCTTGGTTTGTTGTTGTTGCAATATCAGTAAATCTCTGGTTTTTGTATGTTGATAGCGAAATTGTGAGCGTTCTTCTACAAACTCTTTCAATAAATTTGCAAATGTTATATCCGCTAGAGTGATTGTTTGCGCGTTCTGAATAAAATTGGAGAGTAATTCGAGTGAGGTTTTATCGTCCTGTAAACTGCTGCCTGGTACACTGAGAAGGATGGCTAATTTGATCTGATCACAATCACTTAATGTCCCGGAATTAGATGTTTTGGAAAGCAACGACTCCACTGCTTGTTTTTCTTGCTCGTTATTTAAAACAGAGATTACATGGTAATAGTGAATGATGTCGCAAGCGGTCGAAATAATTGTATTTGTTGTTGGGTCAGTAACCTCAGGCTCTGCGAATGCTAGATGATTGGGGAGTATAATAGCTTCCAATGCTATTACTAGTACTACTTTTAGTAACACTTTAGTCATGCATGTATCTCCAGGGTATTGTTTTCGGTTGTAATTTTTTTTGATGTTATAGTTTTTGCAGCGGGAAGAATAATACGGAAGTGGGCGCCTTTTTTGACCTGTTTCAATAACACCTCGCCATTATGTAAATGAGCATAGCGGCGCGCTATAGCCAATCCTAACCCGGTACCTTTTACATGTGTTTTTGGTGTATTACGACCTTGATAAAATGGTTCAAAAATGTGTTTTTTATCGTCCTGATGTACACCAGGGCCAGAATCAATAATATCAATCATTATTTTGTTCTTGGTTGGTCTCAATTTAACGTGAATGGTTCCCTCGATGGGTGAAAATTTTATGGCATTTGCTATCAGTGTTCCAAACAGTATGCGTAGTTGTTCTCGATCGCCTTTGACTATAGCGATTTCAATGTGAGAGATTAAGGCAATTTGTCGTGAGCGAGCTGCCAGTTTGTGTTGTGCAATCACTTCATCCAGCAAACGGTCAATTCGTAGCCTTTGGTTTTTAGATGGGCTTTTTTGTAATAATGCGCTGTTAAAACTCAACAAGGCTTCTACCTGGGCCTGTAACTGTAAACTGCTATCCCGAATTATTTTCATCACTTCAATTTGATCGCTTTTTAAATGACCAATAACGCCATCTAATAGTAACTCTGTACCTTCACGTACGCCTGTTAACGGTGTTTTCAACTCATGCGATACGTGTTGCAGGAACATCAGTTTTTGTTCATCAAGTTCTGCCAGTCGTTGACGCAACCAATCCAGACGTTGTCCAAGCTCACGTATGTCCTGTGGGCCGCTAACGACCACTGGTGTTGATAATTCGCCATCTCCCAGGCGATGAATGGCGTATTTGAGTCGCTTCATGGGACGATTGAGCAGGAAACTAATCACGATCATCAATAGCAGTGCCAGTGGAATCAGCGCTAATACTTGCCATACCAGTAAACGTTGGATGTCTGTGACTTTTTGGTCAATGATAATGCGTTGTTTGGTGATGGTGTGTGAAATTTCCAGCGGTAGTGGCTGTGCTAAATCAGCTAATTGGCGAATCGCAGAAGTGAGGTCTTTTATCTGCTCTGCTGACGCTGGTTTTGTCTGTTGTAATTTTTCATAAAGTTGTTGTTCTGATGTTTGCAGTTGTTCTAATTGTTTTGCGAGCCGTTTGCTGAGTTTTAGTCTCTTCAAGTGCTGCATCGCTTCAATAAGTTCTACTCGCTGATCCTTATAACGTTGAAATAAATAATCATCGTTGAGGACAAGATATTGTCCCGCGCTGCGTTCTACGCTCAACACTTTGTTTTGAATCATTCGGCTGATTTCACTGGCTTCTGTGGAATCAGAGACGACTTCATGCATATATTCTGCAAGCTGATCAACTTGCCAATTGGTGTGAATCAGTGCTGCTACCAGCGGCAACATGGTTAACAGAAAACCTAACAAAGTTAGTTGGGAAATTGTTGATGAAAATTTTAAAGCCATAGGATATTGCGAAAATTAAATTGAAGCATTGATTCCTGTCTTGCTGAGGATCTTTAATTTGTATTGTACAACACAGAAATTATAAGAGTGTTTCAATCTCTGTTAAGGAACGTGCATGGAATAACTTGAACAATGATGGCGCAGATTTTTGTTTCCGACGAAACCATCTCAAAAGGCACATAAGTACCTGAGCATCATTAATTTAACATTTTGCTGGTCTTTTTTCTCATCTTCGGCGTTGCATCAGCAGTTACATAGCTCACTATGCGCCTGTTTTCGCGCCTTGAATATGAACAGTAATTTGACAACAATGGCCTACGTCAATTGTTCAAGCTATTCCATGCACGTTCCTTAGTTTTTCTACGCAACGATTGAGATGGTTTCGTCAGGAGCAAAAAAGATCAGCCAGAATGTTCAAGTTATTTCATGCACGTTTCTTAGTCCACTCTCGGGACTTTTATAAAGTTAAAAAAATACTTTACAATAATTTTATTTGTGGTATTTGCTTTCATTTTTAAAAGCATAGACAAGCTGAGTTCTGTGCCTTGCTTTGAGTTTTCAGGTTCATTATGTCTCTATTTGGAGACATTGATTACTCCATATTATTCAAATAGTTAGTATATTAGAGATTCTTTGTGTGTAGTGGAAAAGTAACAATTTAGGATGGCAGGCAAAGGCATTGCAGGGTCAGATCAAATAAATTATTTATAACTGACTGATAAACAATAACATATTAAGACTGGCATGGAATATGTATTAATAAATTTAACCTGCATAGAAACGTTAGCTGTATCGGAGACGAATGAATATGAAGCAATTCACTCTATTTCTGGTTAGTTTGTTGAGTGGTTCTGCGTTTGCAGCTACTGACGCATTTAGTGTATTGGATATCAATAGTGACAATAGTCTTAGTAAAGAGGAAGCTTCCAGTTTGCCCGGGTTGCTAGAAAACTGGAGAGCGCTTGATGTGAATTCTGATGATTATCTTAGCAATACTGAATTTGAGGCGTATGCAAGATCTTCCCGTGGTACTGCAACTCCAGACACTGGGTTCAATAACTTGAATTGAATTTGCATGAACCAAGGATTGTGTTTTACAAAACCTATTGCATAAACTGTGAGATTTATTGATTGATTTTTTAAGCCACAACCAAATATTGGCTGTCACAGTCAGCCTCTAACCGTGTTTTTCGGTAGCCACTTTTCCCAGGAAAGTGGCACATTCTGCCCTCGCTTTTAGCGGGGGTTTTTTTTATCCAGATGTCGAAGATTTTTCGTGCACGTTCCTTAACTCATTTGTTCTTCCTGCAAAATGACCGTTTCCTTATAAAATCGGATGATTAGCATGAACAAGAATGCTGTTATTAACATCAATCCAGTAAAAAACCAGAAATAATCAGCACCAGCCAGTTTGCTTGTGCCATCTGCATTTTGAATAAAAAAGTTAACCATGCTGGTTAACAGATTTCCCAAAGCAATCGATAACATGAAAAAAGCCATAATAAACGATTTCATCGTGCGTGGTGCTTGCGTATAAGAAAATTCAAGACAAGTGATTGAAACCATCACTTCTGCTGCTGTCAGCAGCAGATAAGCAAGCATTTGCCAGACAATATGTGGTTGCTCACCAGCATCAAGACGAACTTGTATCCAGCTCGAAATCGCAAAGGCGAACACTGTAACAAACATG
>JAZGEP010000328.1:0-2190 GCA_036478815.1 Methylococcales bacterium | reverse complement strand
TCTTCGGTGTTGCGAAAACAGTTACATCGCTCACTATGCGCCTGTTTTCGCGCCTTGAATATGAACAGTAATTTGACAACAATGGCCTACGTCAATTGTTCAAGTTATTCCATGCACGTTCCTAAACGAAAGGAATTAAGGGTCTTTTACATTTGACCAGCAATGTAACCTAGAACTTTCAATAAACGTTTGACTTTTATCAAAAGACAAGAGGATTTTTATTGTTGACTGAATTTTTTATTGAACAAAGGGTATGTGGTGGTGAAGGACATTCTGGATAATCTGAAAATCAGCTGTAGTCATTGCAACCTAGGTGATATGTGTATACCAAGAGGCTTATCCCAGCAAGGAATCAACGCATTAAGCGGGGTTGTAAAACAAAAATCAATTCTTCATCAAGATGATTTTATATATCGTCAAGGTGATAATTTTAAAGGTATTTTTGCTATTCAGTCGGGCATGGCCAAGCTGATAACCGATGACCTGACTGGCAATGAACATATTCTCTCAATCTTGCTCCCAGGTGAGTTATTAGGCTTTGATGGTTTGAATGATACGCATTCTTGCTCGGCAATTGCGCTAAACACAGTGCATTTTTGTGAGCTTCCAAAGGACAGGATTGATGATCTTTGCCATCAAGTGCCCAATCTGACCCGTGAGCTTTTTCGCCATTCCAGCGACATATTGAAAGAATCCCAAGTTCGAGTGATCAACACTAAACTTTCAGGTGAACAAAAAATGGCGGCTTTTTTACTAGATTTATCTAAACGACTAAAACAAAGAGGGTTTTCTGAAAGCGAATTTAAATTACCTCTAACTCGTAACGAAATAGGCAATCATTTAGGACTTGCTATCGAAACCGTAAGTCGGTTACTAAAACAGTTGCAACAAAAAAAGGTGGTAGCCATTCAACAAAAAGAGGTGCAAATTTTAGATTTCCCAGAGTTAAAACGTATCGCTGTTGATGATTAGGAACGTGCATGAAATAACTTCGACAATCGACTTGTCTTGTTGCCCGTCTTCGGTGTTGCCGCAACAGTTACATAGCTCACTGTAAATGAGCACTTTCAACACAGCTTCTGGACACAATAGAGGGTAAGCTGAGTAGTTACACAGGATATAGATTAAATTTTAATCAGTAATTCTCCACGCGCGATCTCGGAAATATCGCCTCCATAGCGTCGTGCCCGATTAAACGCAACAGCAGAGTCGGCAAACTTTGAATTCAGCTGTCTAAACGATGCAAACAAGATCGGTAAAAAAGCCAGGCTATGTAAGCCGCAATCATTGAATGTCGGTGGTATTTCAGGCTGTTGCCATAATAACAATGTGCCACGGCGCATGTTGTAACCGATGTGTTTCCCAGTTTTCCCCATCACTGCAATCGTTCCGGCAATCATTCTGGAGCCACAATAATCTCCAGCGTCACCTTCCACTAGCAATGTGCCTCGACGCATACGGTCGCCAGCACGGTCGCCGACATTACCTTTTATCAGAACAGTTCCGCCCTTCATGCCTTTTTTATTGCCTGGTAATGCGCCACCAACAAAATCACCGGCATCACCATCAATCTGCAACAAGCCATTGCTCATTTCACATGCGACATAAATCCCTGTGTTGCCAGAGACATTGATGGTGCCAGATTTCATACTCATTCCTAGATATGCACCGACGTCGCCTTCAACGATTATTTCGCCACCATCGAGTTCTTTGCCAATGTAATCAAGTTTATCGTGACTGTTCTTAATCACAATGTGAGTGGTATCGTCACCACTGAGATTAAACAATTCATCAACTCGAATAAGACGTTTTCCACACTGCAAAGTAATTTTGCCAATATCAACCGTTTTTTTACCGGCCAGTTGTTGACATACCAGCGGAGACATATCCAACCGTTGAGCGGGAATGTGTTTTACGTTTAAAGTTAACGGCTTCATTCCATAATCTCCCGCAAGTGAAAGTGATGAGGACCTAATTTACCACCATAATTTCCCGCGCTGATGCGTTTGATACCGTTGTATGCGCCGATGGAACAAAACGTCTCAATGCCAATACGCATGGCTTTGTTGATATCTTCCTCTGTGAGTCCATCAATTACAATTTCCAGTACCGATTCAATATCAGCGGATAATTCGGATTTGGTCACGCCTTTTAATGTCGGACAAAAAGCATCATTGGTTGAAGCGTGTA
>JAZGEP010000327.1:0-3059 GCA_036478815.1 Methylococcales bacterium | reverse complement strand
CTCTGGGATTATTGGTAGACAATGCCATTGTCATTGTTGAAAGCATTATTGTGCGAAGACAACAGGGAGATGATGCGCAAACTGCCGCGATTGAATCGGGACGGGAACTGGCTGTCCCACTGCTGATTTCCTCATTAACGACTGCCGCAGCATTTCTAAGCATATTCCTGGCTGAATCAACAGTCGGAGAATACACTGCTGATATTTTTAAAGTCACCACAATTGCCTTATTGTCATCCTGGGTGTTGGCAATGACGGTTATCCCTTTGCTATCAAAAAAAATGATTCGTCTCAAAGCAGAATCGACTCAAGCAAGCTATCAAGGTGTGATGTATCAGGCGTATCGAAAAATTCTTATTCCAGCATTAAAAAACAGAGGTTTGTTTTTACTCGTCGTTGCGGCTTGTTTTGTGGCCGCTATATTTGGTTTGAAACTGGTCACCAAAGTGTTCATTCCACCAACAACTAACCCCATTATTAATGCCAAATTTAATATGCCAAGAGGCACTGCGATTGAAACAACAGATGCCATCGTTGCGGATATTGAAGCGTATATGCAAACTTTACAGGTATCTAATGAAGACATACAAACAGGAAAACAAGGGTTGCGCTATTGGGTGAGTTTTATTGGCAAAGGTGCGCCACGCTACACATTGTCAGCTGCACCTGAACCACGTAATCCACATCATAGCAGTATGATATTAACCACCACCGATCATTTGGTTATTCCTGAGATCATTGAGCAAGTTCAACACTATGCCAGTGAAAAATATCCAGATCTTAAACTACAAATGAAAAAACTGGAAAACGGGTCACCGATTGATTTCCCAGTCTCTATCCGAGTTTCAGGCAGTGAATTTGATGACTTGTATCAAATTATTGCCCCAATTAAAGACAAGTTAATTTCTCTGGCTGGTGTAATGGATGTAGAAGATGATTGGGGGGCGCGCAGTAAGAAACTGTCTATCGATATCAATCAAGATCAAGCCAGACGCGCCAATGTGAGTAGTCAAGACGTCGCCGTTTCTTTACAAGCAGGCTTATCCGGACTGGAACTAACTGAATATCGGGAGCAGGATAAATTAATACCAGTCACATTGCGATCAGTTGTCGCCGACCGGCAAGATATTGGCAAGCTGGATGGTATGAGTGTTTATTCGCAAAGTACTGGGGAAACAGTACCATTGAAACAGGTTGCCGATATTAATATAGACTGGCAATACAGCATCATCAAACGTAAAGATCGAGAACGCACGATTACTGTGAATACACAATTATTGCCCGGAGTAACAGCCACTGAAGTGAACGCAGTTTTTAATCCCTGGTTGGCAGACTATGCTAAAAGTTGGGATTACGGTTATACGTATGAATTAGGCGGTGAATCTGAAACATCGGGCGATGCAAACCAGTCCATTGCAGATAAGCTAATCATCTCGGCAATGATTATTGTCTTGTTATTGGTTGCTCAATTTAATTCTATTCGTAAGCCGTTAATTATTTTGACCACCATTCCACTTGGCATTATTGGAGTGACCATCGGCTTAATTGTAGCCCACTCGATTTTTGGATTTTTCACCATCTTAGGCATTATTTCACTGTCTGGAATCATCATCAATAACGCCATCGTATTAATTGACCGGATACAAATTGAACTGGAAAGTGGACGTAATACAATGGATGCGATCATATCCGCCACTCATCAACGCTTACGTCCTATATTGCTGACCACCGCGACAACAATCGGTGGTATGTTGCCGTTGTGGATCTCCCATGATCCTATGTTTGAGACCATGGCAGTATCGATTATTTTTGGATTGGCTTTTGCGACTTTATTAACGTTGGTGCTTGTTCCTGTCTTGTATAGTTTGTTTTATCAGGTTGGTTTTAAGGATTATGAATATTCATAAGGGGTTTGAGAGCTGCTATTGATTTCTCAGGCATTATTCGTTATTTCAAAGTGAGCAGTGACTTTTTTTTGAATGAATATCTGTTCCAAGAGTATAGGCTTGTATTTCTATTCTCAAGTCAGTGACTCCATTTGTTCTAAATCCCAAAGAATCAGCGGGAATGATGTTAAGTCTTGTTATCACACATTAAGAAAATGTATGATAACAAGACTGGACATCTCTCTTGGACATTTACTGTTTTATGCGTACTGAGCTCATTCGTTCGTTGTACTATTTAATAAAAATAAGGAGGAATGTGGCCAAATTTAGCTCTTCTACAGTAGACTCTCTATTGTCGGACAGTTGATACCTTTTCCTTTACAAATCATCCAATGGACTGATCACCCCTTGGCCGCCCTGATTTAACACATGTGTATAAATCATCGTCGTTTCCAGGTCATTGTGTCCAAGCAATGATTGAATCGTGCGAATATCAGTCCCTTTTTGCAATAAATGCGTTGCAAAGCTGTGCCTGAAAGTATGCGCACTGACTTTTTTGGCAATCCCTAATTGTTTTATTGCAAGTTTAATTGCTTTATTAATCACTGATTGATCAATATGATGACGCCGCATACTATCGCTGCGCGGATCAATTGACCGCTGACGTGCAGGAAATACATATTGCCAACCCCAACTTGTTGCAGCCGAGGTGTATTTTTTCTCCAAAGCATGTGGCAGATAAACTGCACCAAACCCATCTTGAAGATCCTTTTCATGAATGACATTAATCTTAGCCAAATGATTCCTCATCAACGGTTCCAACTTTGAAGAAAAAGGAGTCACCCGATCCTTATTCCCTTTGCCTGAACGCACGGTGATCTGCTTATATTCAAAGTCAATATCCTGAACACGTAAACGCACAGCTTCTGTAATGCGCAACCCACTCCCATACAACAATTTAACAATCAGTTGAGGCACTCCATCCATCAAAGTAATAATCTCCTTAACCTCATCTTTATCAAGCACAACAGGGATACGCCTGTTCTTAGATGAACGAACCGCATCAATACGCTCCTCTAATGGCTGATCCAGCACTCGGCGATACAAAAAAACCAAAGCGTTCATCGCTTGATTTTGAGTCGAAGCAGCAACATGACGCTCCATCGCAAGATA
>JAZGEP010000326.1:0-11894 GCA_036478815.1 Methylococcales bacterium | reverse complement strand
ACTGCGGAAAAGCGGATTTTGGCCCATTTTTCCGATTAAATTCGTTCAATACAACACTACGCAACTGTTTCTACAACGCGGAAGACGGACAAAAAGACAAGTCAAAATTCGGATGTTATTAAATCCTTGCTCCTCAACTGCCAGCTGAACTGTTATTTCTGATATTGAAATTCGGATCCTGCACGCCTACGCAAAAAAAGTTTAAATCCACTGGTGTTATTGAGTGAAGCTGTACAATTAGTTGCAAGGCTTGGCGAACATCTTGGTCGTAATAATCAAAGACCTGTCTCCTGGACGTCAGGTCATGTGGCGAAGGTACACAGCCTTACAGCTATTGTGTGCTGGTTTCTTACTACTGGAGAGTGGTTGATATTGTGGGTGATGATTTGTGGGTAATAAGCTGGACTAGGAGGCTGTCCGAGAATAGAAGCCTACTGCGGAAAAGCGGATTTTGGCCCCTTTTTTCGATTAAATTCGTTCAATACAGCAAGTATTCGCCTCACTTAATCGAAAAAATGGGCTCAAAACCACTTTCCCTCGCCACGGCCTCTATTCTCGGACAGCCTCCTAGTTATCGAAAGACCGTCATGTATTTGCTAATAATGTGCATTGTATTTGTACAACAAGTTGCAATTGCTGGAGATTATTATCTTGATATTGCGAAGCAACCAGTCAATCTGATTGGCGAGCAACAAACGGCGATTTTGGTCAACGGTCAATTACCAGGGCCGACTTTGCACTGGCAAGAGGGCGAATGGGTTAATTTGCATGTGACCAATCATCTTGATGAACAGAGCTCAATCCACTGGCATGGGATGATTTTGCCGTATCAAATGGATGGTGTTCCGGGAATCAGTTTTGCAGGGATCGAGCCAGGTGAGACTTTTATATATCGTTTTCAAGTCAATCAGAGTGGCACTTACTGGTATCACGGACATTCGGGTTTGCAGGAACAATTGGGCTTGTTTGGTGCGCTGATAATTGATCCTGCTGATTCCTCCAAGCCTGAAAAAATCGATTATGTTGTACTGCTGTCAGATTGGCCCGAGGCTGATCCTAAACGAACCATGGCACGCCTCAAAAAACAAAGCGATTACTATAACTTTCAGAAACGCACCGTTGTCGATTTTTTTAAGGATGTTCAAAACAATGGCTTGATGGTGACGCTTGATGATCGCCTGGATTGGGGGCGGATGCGCATGGAGCCGACTGATTTAGCGGATGTTACTGGTGCAACTTATCATTTTTTGATCAATGGCCAAACCATCAATCAGAATTGGACGGCGTTGTTTGAACCCGATGAAAAAGTGCGCTTACGATTTATCAATGGTTCGGCAATGACCCATTTCGATGTTCGCATCCCCGGGCTCACAATGCGAGTAGTGGAATCGGATGGTGTCACTGTTGAACCCGTCGATGTGTATCAATTTAGAATCGCCGTTGCTGAAACTTATGATGTGATTGTTGAACCCAATGCAGATCGTGCTTATACGATATTTGCCGAAGCAATGGATCGTAGCGGCTATGCAAGAGCAACCTTAGCACCAGATAAGTCATTCCAGGCAAAGGTACCAAATTTGAGTCCACGAACATTGTTGACCATGGAAGATATGGGCGGAATGCATGGTAGTGAACACGAAGCTAATTCTAAACCAATGCATCATGATCAGCACACTAACCATCAACAAACCACTGAATCGATACATAACAACGAGGCAATAAGAAACAAACCTCATCACCAAGACCATCATCTTAATGATATGCCAAGCGATCATAGCGGCGCTAAAATAGCAACAGCGGCCCGTTATTCGATCCTCGACTATCAACACTTACGTGCTACAAAACCAGCTTTACTCAAAAGCACTCCCGATCGAGAAATCAGCTTACGCTTGACCGGTAATATGAACCGCTATAGCTGGTCTTTTAACGATGTAAAGTATTCAAATGCTGAACCGATTCGCGTGCGTTACGGCGAACAAATACGCTTTAAATATATCAACGAAACCATGATGAGCCATCCCATCCATATACATGGTTTGTGGCAATATTTGAACATCGGTCAAGGCGTACTTAACCCTAAAAAGCATGTAATCAACGTCAAACCAGGACGCACAGTAGACGTTGATGTTATCGCTGACGCAGTTGGAGAATGGGCATTTCACTGTCATCTGCTTTACCACATGGATACCGGTATGTTCAGGAAACTGATTGTAGAACCAGTCCAGGCCAACCAATGAAAAACCATGGCTTATGGTTCAGGTTTTTGAAGCAAACCGGGTTATTGCCTCTAAAATTATTGCTAGGTTATTACATAAGTACCGGAGTGGCTTTAGCCCAAAATGATCAAATGATTAACAGTCATTTTCGAGCAGAACGACTTGAATATGAAGGCAATGGGCAACTGCATTTATTCAAGTGGGATGTGCAACACTGGATTGGTAACGATGACCATAAGCTGTGGATCAAAACAGAAGGTGACTATTCTGTCGACCAAGGGGTTTTTGGTCGCGCTGACTTGCAACTATTATATAGCCACAACATCGACACTTTTTGGGATTTCCAAATCGGAATACGCAGAGCCTTCGAACCTGAACGTACTTATGATGCTGTCATCGGTTTTCAAGGATTAGCGCCCTATTTTATAGAAGTCGACACAGCCATATTCATTAACTCCGATGCCAATGTGCTTGGACGATTAGGGTTAACTTATGAATTATTATTGACACAACGGCTTATTTTGGAGCCTCGTATAGAACTTAACCTGGCAGCGGCAGATATTAAACATCGTAACGTAAAAGCCGGTGTCACTGAGTTTGAAGCAGGTATGCGTTTACGCTATGAAATTGAACGCGAATTTGCTCCTTATCTGGGTTTTGATTATGTTCAAGAGCAATCGCTGAAGGAACACAAACACAGCTTTCGTTTTGTTGCTGGGGTGCGGATTTGGTATTAAGGAGCGAGGATTTAATAATATACGAAAGTTTGATGCAGGATTTTTGTTCGTCTTCAAGGCGTAGAAATAGGCGCATAACAAGCTACGCAACTGTTTCTACAACGCGGAAGACGGACAAAAAGACAAGTCAAAATTCAGATGTTATTAAATCCTCGCTTAAGTACTCGATCATAAATATTTTAACAATTTTACACAGGATTTTTTATCATATTCAAGACGCATGAACAGGCGCATAGTGAGCTATGTAACTGTTTATGCAACGCCGAAGATGATAAAAAAGACAAGTAAAATGTTAAAAGATTTATGATCGAGCACTTAGTAGATGGGGATGAAATAACGTGTACATTATCGCGCAGAAATTTGTAACTACTCAGCGAAAATCGTAACTTATATCAGAGTAACTTACGTAATCAGTAACTGCTTAGATTGCCCTCTATTTTGTCCAAGAGCAAGGCAAAGGCGCGGAGTTTACAAGTGTAAATGAGCACTTTCAACGAAGCTATTAGACAAAATAGAGGGTAAGCTGCGTTACATATCAGAAAGGTAACCCATGATAGAACCAACAATCACCTGCCCAAAATGCGCAACCGAAATCAAACTTACAGAATCTTTGGCGGCACCACTCATTCAAGCAACACGCCAGGAATATGAGGCAAAAATTGCTGAAAAAGAGTCTGATTTTTCTAAACGCGAGACCGAACTTCGTGCGCAACAAAAAACCGTCGAGAATGCACAAAAGGCCATTGATACGCAAGTTGCAGAAAAACTGAAAATTGAGCGTGAAGTGATTGCAACAGAGGAAAAAAAGAAAGCCAAGTTAGCGGCTGCATTTGACCTGCATGCAAAAACCAAAGAGCTTTCAGAACTACAGGAAGTTCTTCAGCAAAAAAATGCGAAACTCGAAGAAGCACAAAAAGCTCAAGCAGATTTAATCCGAAAACAACGCGAACTGGATGATGCAAAACGTGAGTTAGAGTTAACGGTAGAAAAGCGCGTTCAGGCTTCAATCGAAGAGGTTCGTGAAAAAGCAACAAAGAAGGCGGAAGACAGCTTAAAGCTAAAGGTTTCAGAAAAAGAAGAACAAATTTCTTCAATGAAACGTCAAATTGAACAGTTAAAGCGTAAGGCTGAACAGGGTTCGCAGCAACTTCAGGGAGAGGTCATGGAGTTAGAATTGGAAGAGAGACTTCGTTCAAAATTCTCCTTTGACAGCATCGAACCAGTTGCAAAAGGAGAGTTTGGTGGCGATGTAATCCAGCGCGTTGTTTCGCCTTTGGGGCTTTCATGCGGCACTATCTTATGGGAATCCAAGCGTACCAAACATTGGAGTGACGCCTGGCTCGTCAAACTACGCGGGGATCAACGAACAGCGAAGGCCGAAATTTCTGTCCTGATATCTCAAACATTGCCAAAAAACATCGAGAGTTTTAGTCATGTGGATGGAGTATGGGTTACTGCCTCGCAATACGCCTTGCCATTGGTAACAGCGCTTCGCCAGACCTTGATCGAAGTTGCCAACTCCAAACAGTCTCAGGAAGGCCAGCAGACCAAAATGGAACAGGTTTATGACTATCTTACCGGCCCTCGTTTTCGTCATCGTGTTGAGGCGATTGTAGAAAAATTCTCAGAGATGCAAGCTGATCTGGATCGAGAAAAAAAAGCCATGACCAGATTATGGGCAAAGCGTGAAGCTCAAATTCAGGGTGTGATTGAATCGACTGTTGGAATGTACGGCGATTTACAAGGAATTGCCGGACATGCTCTTCAGGAAATAGAGGGCTTGGAAATACCTTTAATTGAAAGTGATATCGATTAATGTTGCTGAATATTACCGATCTTTTCAAACTCATTTTATATTGGACAAGATTAACTTTACTCACATAAATACATAAGCCCCTGAGTATAACTAATTTAACATTTTACTGGTCTTTTTTCTCATCTTCGGCATTGTATCAACAGTTACATAGCGTCTGTATTTCTGACTGAATAAAATTGCTTGTGGATTCACAAAGTAAGTGAGGGCTCATCAGGATAGTGAGAAATGCGGGCTAGACTTTTATTGTCTCTGGTTCCAAACGTATTGAACGTACTAAACTGCTGAATTGCTTCTGCCCCATTACGTTATACATGAGATAGATCGCCCATTCACTATGAACACGTTGCCAAAGTGTGAGCAATCCGGGTTCTGGTTGTGACTGCAAATAATCATACGAAGAATAATAGACTTCTATATCCATCTTTCGATTTTTCAAATAATGCTTCACACGCATCAGATGTGTCGGCGAGCTGACAAAAATGATACGTTTCCAGCGTTTATCTTCAATAATCGACAACGCATTGTTGATATTAGTCAACGTGTCATATGATAAACCTTCAATTGACAATGAATTTTCAGGAACACCCATGGCAAGCAATTTTCGTTGATACAACTCTGCTCCGTTAGTTCGAATCCCAGATCCATAACCACCAGCTGAGAGGATTTCCTTGACTGTGCCACGCTGATATAAATCGTAAACTTGATTGATGCGGCGTTGGCTCTCATCAATCCTTTCCTGATTGCTCATCCCTGCAAATAACAGAACAGCACCATCAGCTTCGATATTATTCGGTAACACCATTGCGTATTGAGACCAGGCCAGGAATGCAACTGTGAATACAATATCCAGTATTGCACAACCTAGAAGTATCTGTAGCCAGCGCACTGGCAGTTTGGTTGTATGTTTAATATTATTTAAAACAGCTGACATTTAGTTCCTCAATTATGATTTCAGTGTAACCAGCCCGCATTTCTCACCAGCCTGATGAGCCCTCGCTAACTCTTTGAATCCACATTGAATCCACAAGAAATTTTATTCCGTCAGAAATACACAAAAACCGTGCGTACACTAGGAGGCTGTCCGAGAATAGAAGCCGTAGGAGGGAAAGCGGTTTTGAGTCCATTGTTTCGATTCAATGAGGCGAATACTTGCTGTATTGAACGAATTTAATCGGAAAAATGGGCCAAAACCCGTTTTTCCGCAGTAGGTTTCTATTCTCGGACAGCCTCCTAGATGCTGAATTTTCATGTGCGGAGAGTCTATATTCCCGATAGCTACGTTGAACAAGCTTGCCGTAGAATAAATAAATAGGCACTTTCAACGAAGCTATTGAAGAAAATAGCGGGCAATCTAAGTAGTTACCTCAATTTAGATAACACTTGTTGATAAATTCCACCGAATCCACCATTACTCATAAATACCCAGTGGTCTTCGGGTTGTGCCATTTTCACCAATGCTTGAACAATTAATTCAATTGAATCGAACACTTGAATCGATGGATGATCTACAACAATCTGATCCAGCTTCCAGTTCAAATCTTCTGGTTTATAGATGAAAGCAAGATCAGCAGCCGCAACAGAGTCTGCTAGTGTTGATGCATGAACACCCATGCGCATAGTATTAGAGCGTGGTTCTAAAATTGCGATAATTCTGCTTGTCTCACCAACTTTTGCACGTAACCCTTCTAGCGTTAAGGTAATGGCAGTCGGGTGATGGGCAAAATCATCGTAAAGTGTCACACCTTGGTGCTCGCCAATCACTTCGAGTCGCCGTTTTACCCCTTTGAAACTGTTTAGCGCAAAGATTGCCTGTTGTGGATTAACACCAACATGATTCGCTGCCGCAATGGCAGCCAGACCATTTTGTCGATTGTGTTGCCCTGTATGTATCCATTGCACTTCACCTTGTTTAACTGCATTATGGAATACATCAAAATCAGTGGCGCTGGTTTCTACTGCATACCAATCTGTGTTTTCAATCGTTGATTGTTTACTTAAACCGCCAACACAGGTGGTTTGCACGGGTGTCCAACAGCCCATTTCTAGTGTTTGCTGAATCGCTTCATCATTCACAGGCGCAATAATCAACCCGTCACCTGGAATAGTTCGTAGCAAATGATGAAACTGCTTTTGGATCGCGCCCAAATCATCAAATATGTCCGCATGATCAAATTCAAGATTATTCAGTATCGCCGTGCGTGGTCGGTAATGTACAAATTTAGAGCGTTTATCGAAAAATGCACTATCGTATTCATCTGCTTCCACAACAAAAAAAGGTTGCTTACCTAGACGTGCAGAAATGCCAAAATCCTGCGCAATTCCACCAATTAAAAATCCCGGTTCCAAACCAGCATCATCCAATATCCATGCCAGCATACTACTGGTTGTGGTTTTACCATGTGTGCCTGCAACAGCCAGCACATGTCGTCCCTGCAAGACATGTTCTAGTAACCATTGCGGCCCTGAAGTATATGGAATACCCATGTTTAGCACAGCTTCCACTTCATTATTGCCGCGAGACATCGCATTACCAATCACCACAAGATCTGGTTGATGCTCCAGATTGCTAGCAGAATATCCATCAAACAGTTGTATTCCGCTAGTAGAAAGTTGAGTGCTCATAGGTGGGTAAATACCCTGATCAGAGCCACTCACTGCATAGCCAAGCTCTCTTGCCAACAAAGCCAGTCCACCCATAAAGGTTCCACAAATGCCTAAAATATGAATATGCAAAAACAATCGCCTCTTTAGTTCAATTCAAAAACACCATTATAACTTCGACATCAGCATTGTGTGTTGTCTGTTTTCCGCGCTGTCTGACATGTTATTCTAAGGAGCGAGGATTTAATAGCACCCGAAAGATTGACGCAGGAAATTTTTCATCATCAAGGCAGATCAACAAGCGCATAGTAAGCTATCTACTCTCCACACATGAAATTTAACATCTTGTACACTCACGGTTTATGTGTAAATCTGGTGCGGATAATTGTGTTGGAAAACCTTGCTGTAGAGTGACTACAGCAAGGTTTTCCGCCCGACTCTCCACAAAATATCACGCACACAATAGGCTACGTTTTCATATTCGAAGAGTATATAACTGTTGATGCAACACCGAAGATGAGAAAAAAAACAAGTAAAATGTTAAATTAGTGATGCTTCTATTCAAGTTCGTTACCAACCACTTTCAGTTGTATGCTTCTTAAGACTATAGAGCTAGGATGTAATAACATCCGAAAGTTTGACGTAGAATGTTAGTTTCCAGAAGTGTTAATGAAATAGGTGAATAGTTGGTATGTAACTATTATTTAGCGCTTTTGTGAAACCAAAAGGCAAGTCAAAATTCGAAAGTTATTAAATTTCACTCCTAGGAGGCTATCATGCACACTCGCAACGAATAGATTTGAATGACTATTGCGACCTTGCAATTATATTTTTAATAACAATTAACAACGAGGATATTGCTCTATGTGGATTTGGCTACTGATTCCATTTGGCTACCTGATTGGGTCATTATCAATGGCAATTATTGTATGTAGACTGCTTGGATTGCCAGACCCAAGAACAATCGGCTCACGCAATCCTGGTGCAACCAATGTGTTGCGCATTGATGACCCAAAAGCAAAACCAGCCGCTCTAATCACTTTTTTGGGTGATATTATTAAAGGACTGATTCCAATATTAATTGCGCGGCAACTTGGTGCCGATGAAACCTTGCAAGCATTGGTTGGTCTTGCTGCAATCATTGGACATCTGTTTCCCATTTTTTTTGGTTTCCAAGGCGGCAAAGCAATCGCTACATCACTGGGAGTACTCACCGGTTTTTCGTGGCTTCTGGGAGCAATTGTACTGAGCACATGGCTAATTGTGCTGGCAATCTCGCGTATTTCATCGCTTGCAGCATTGATTGCTGCAGCACTGGTTCCTGTCTATACCATGGTGTTAACGCCAGATCCGGCCTATATTGCCGCATCGTTTGTCATTTTTGTCATCGCAATTTGGCGTCATGTTGATAATATCAAGCGACTGGTTAAAGGCGATGAACATCGCTTTGGTAACAAAAAAGGCAGTGAAAACAGTCATCAATAATACTTATTCAGTTATCATCAATTATTAGGTTGATGACAACAATGACTTGATTCTCGGAGTAATCGGATTCCTGCAGCTCGACGTTACAGTCTTCTGCTTAAAAGCCCGTAATTCTCGTCAGCTTGATGAGACCTCGCTAGCTATTAGAATCCACAAGAAATGTTATTCAATCAGAAATACACACTGTTATTCCACTTCTTCATAAAATTTCTTGTGAATTCTAATCGATAAGCGATTATCTCATGGACGCTGATTCCAATGCTTCTTCCAGTGACAAAGCAACTACGTTAAATACAAATAAATAAGGTAGGTGTTTAGAATTAAGCTTTTGCCGAATATAATTGAATTTACTACAAAACAATATCCAGGAAAAAAACTAAACGTGCATGGAATAACTTGAACAATTATGACGTAGGATTTTTGTTTCTGACCAAACGATCTCAAGAGAAGCATAGTTGTTCTACGCAACGATTGAGATCGTTTGGTCAGGAGCAAAAAGACAAGTCAGAATGTTCAAGTTATTTCATGCACTTTCCTGTCGTATGAAATGACTAACCGAATAAGCCTGCACTAAACCAGTGCGCGTCAAAGTGTTTTGAAGAGATGGTAACAAGAAGAATGTACCTTGTTCAAATATGTTCAAACCCAAAAAGCGGGAAATTTAACTTCAGATAAAAGGCTTTTTTCGACAACCTGGTATTAGCTCGCTTAGACTTGATTGATCACTATCCCCCACTTATGAAAAAAGATCACGATCACGCCTATAAACTACTTTTTTCAGAACCTGAGATAATCATTGATTTGCTACAAGGCTTTGTTCATGAAGACTGGGTCAAAGAACTTGATTTTAGTACCTTGGAGAAAATCTCAGGCAGTTATGTATCCGATGATTTACGATCGCGTGAAGACGATGTCATCTGGCGCGTCAAATATCAACAAAGCTGGATTTATGTCTATCTGCTGATTGAGTTCCAATCAACCATTGATCAATACATGGCCGTCAGGCTTATGACTTACATGGGTTTGCTTTATCAAGATCTGATCAAAACCAAACAGTTGCCACCAGACAAACGTCTACCACCCATATTCCCTGTTGTTTTGTACAATGGAGAAAAACGCTGGAATGTCGCAACTGAATTAAAAGACTTGATTGTCAATCTACCAGGTGGACTGGAACACTATCTACCATCACTCAAATACCTTGTGCTTGATGAAGGAGCTTATGGCTCTGAAGAGCTTAAACCCTTAAAAAATCTTGTAGCCGCAATCTTTCGACTTGAAAACGCAACATCCCTCACCGATGTTTCCGATATAATAGCGACTCTGCTAAAATGGCTAACAACACCAGAGCAAACCCGATTAAGGCGAAGCTTTAGCATCTGGATTAATCGCGTCTTACTATCCTCAAGTGACCTGGATTCATCAACACCTAAATTTAATGACTTAGTAGAGATCAAAAGCATGTTAGCAGACCGAATACCACAATGGATACGAGAAGGAGAACAACGTGGCGAAGCCAGAGGTGAAACTAAAGGCGAAGCCAGAGGTGAAACTAAAGGCGAAGCCAGCACGCTTTTAAAGCTACTGAATCTAAAATTTGGCACACTCCCTGACAGAATAGAACAACAAGTTAATTCGGCTGATAAAAGGCAGTTAGATCTATGGGTAGAACGAGTTTTGACGGCGACTACACTCGATGAAATGCTTTTTTAAAGTCTTGCGGCTAACCGGCCTTAACACGAGGAAACAAAGGGTCAAAACTTCGCCAATCAGATACCCCTTCTTCTCCAAGGAAAAACAAGATCAAATATTGTGTATATTTAGGAAAGCACATGAAATAACTTGAACAATTACGACACATATTTTTGTTTCTGACTAAGCGATCTCAAGAGGCACACAGTTGTTCTAAGCAACGATTGAGATCGTTTAGTCAGGAGCAAAAAGACAAGTCAGATAGTTCTAGTTATTGCATGCACGTTTGTAAGTAAATTGTCACCGTAATTCCAACGATAAACAACGAACAAAGGTGAATCATGGGACATGTCTTTGCAGAACTCGATTTAACCAACCCAAGAGATCACAACTTATCACCAGTGAGAGTAACTGCGCTGGTTGATACAGGTGCGCTCATGTTGTGCATTCCTGAACATGTTGCACTGCAACTGAACCTGGAATCAGAGACGTTACGGGAAGTCACCGTAGCGGATGGCAGGAGCACACGTGTTCCATATGTTGGCCCAATCAAGGTCGCCTACGCCAAGCGTTTCTGCTATGTTGGCGCATTAGTGCTAGGTGATGAAGTCTTGCTTGGTGCAGTCCCCATGGAAGATATGGATTTGATTATTCATCCAGCGCGCAGAGAATTGACCGTTGATCCGCATAGCCCCAATATTCCGCATGCACGCGTTAAGTGAAATAAACACAGACAATGTCACTTCTATTACCTATCCGGACACAAAGCAGACAGCTTAGTGCCCTCCTTGGTTCGCGAAAGCGTTGAAAAGCGTAAAGCAGGTTGAATAAGCGCAGCGCCATCCGACAATGAAGTCTTAACATGTCCACAAACGCCAGATGAGGTAGGCATATTCCAATAAGATGGATGACGCAAGCTTATCCACCCTGCAATGCTATTGTGTTCTCCAATGTTTGTGGTTTTTAGGTGGCTCATGTCCGATGACGCTGCGCTTATCCGACCTTATATATTCCTAGTAATATTATGTATATTTAGTAAACTGTCACCGTAATTTACATTTTCGATCTAAAAAAACCAGTGTTATCGACTGGGAAACGTAGTTACAAAATTTTCTATAATGCAAAAGTGAAACTTGACTGGAAGTACTAGGAAATATCTAAAATGATTGATTATAGAAAATTTATTACTGTAGAGTCAGGTAAAAGATCTGGGAAGCCATGTATCAGAAATCTGAGAATAACAGTCTACGATATACTTACTATGCTTGCTAATGGCATGAAACCAAAAGAAATAATAGATGATTTTCCTGAGCTAACAGAAAGTGATATATATGCAAGTCTAGCTTA
>JAZGEP010000325.1:0-10659 GCA_036478815.1 Methylococcales bacterium | reverse complement strand
AACCGCGTTGGGAAAAGATTTTGCTGGAAGGTGATGATCCTGGGCCATCTGCAATCATGGGTACTTTCGGTCGTCTGCGTTATGTGCCAGATAAAAAAATGTTTATGCTGATTAACCGTGTAGCTGTAGAAGATGATGGTTTTACCTTGATCAAGACCGCAGAACAGGCCAATGTATTCTTTTTCAGATTACCTGCCAGATTTTACGCCAATGGGTCAGTTCCTGTGCCTGAAGTCCCTGTTTCTGACGTGGTTGCTCGTGAAACTGAAACGTCGACAGATACTCTTAATCAAAACATAAAACATCTCTATCCTCTGGGTAACTTAGCGAATGCATTAGCAGAATTGATTCCTGGTGATACCTTGATTATTCATGAAGGCGAACATTTTATTGATAAATATGTTGCAATTAATCAATCAGCAACGGCTGCTGCGCCGATTATTATTCAAGGTGCAGAAGGTGAAAACAGGCCGCTGATCAGTACTCGTGTACATGTTGGTGAGAATACATTCAACATTATCGGAAACTCCTCTTATATTACGGTGAAAGGATTAGAGGTCACCAATGGCAATCATGAAGATGCTTTCAAGCTGTCTGGTGGACATATTTCGCATGTGACTCTGGAAGATCTGGACATCCATAATGTTTCTATTGGTATCAGGGTAGCAACGGATGCAGACCATATCATTATTCGTGATAATCATATCCATAATACAGGTCAGCGCAGATTGGATGAAAATGGCTCGCTCAGAGGTTTTTCGACTGGTGAAGGAATGTATATTGGTTGTTACAGAGGCGATTGTATTGTCAGTGACTCAATTGTCGAAAACAATCTGATTCATGATTCCGACCCTGCTGCAGAACAAGGTGATGGCATCGAGTTTAAAACCCGTAGTCATGACAATATTATTCGTGACAATGTGGTTTATAACATGGGTAGTGCTACTTTCGGTGATTACGGTGGCATTTTGGTCTGGGGTTGGTCTGAAGCGGAAGATACTGGCGGTTGGGGAGATAATATCATCGAGCGCAATGTGGTTTGGGGAAAAGGAACAATTCGAGATGTCGGAATTGAGGCTGTATCCCATGCCCAGGTAAGAAATAATATTATTTTTGATGTGTATACTGGATTAGCTTCCAATCCGCAATTTGACGGAGGTTCTCCTTACCTGAATATCCCGGTAAAAGATGTCAGCATTGTTAATAATACAGTCACTAACAGCAGAATCGCTACTCGACTGATTTGGGAAGAGACTGATAATGCAGTGTTTGCTAATAATATCATTCAATCTACAAATCCTGGCGAAGGTTATGCAGTGGAGTGTCGATCGACTTTGCAGGGCACGTTTGCCAAGAACGTATTTCAAGGACGTTTTTCCTGCCCGATGCCAGAAGGTGGGTTTGGTGGATTTATCGAGAACAACGCGTTGTCAAGCCAGCTCCAGGGCTTTGCCAGTAATAATTATTGGCTGAATCCAGGTGCATCTTCACTGATCGGAAACGGGGCGATTCAATTTGCACCTGTGGATGACTTTAATGGTTCTCAACGCAATAATCCGATAGATATTGGAGCGTATCAAACCAGTGGTCAGGCAACCAATCCAGGGTGGTTGATTCAATCGGGAAGCTTTAAATTACCCTAGATTTAATAGTGATACTCGTTCTTGATACAGATCATTCCAATTAAGTATCAGAGATAATACTCAGATTATCAAGGTTGGGCGTAGGTGCGCAAAGCCACAATGGCTTGAAAGATTAACAAATTATACGCGCACCGTAACCCAGCAGCAGCGCTGTTGGAATATTTGTATTAGCTTTTAGAAGTTAGCAATTATACCAGCACTTCTGCTGCTTCAGGCTGGCTTAAAAACCGGCTTGGGCTGGCGCTTAATCCATAAGCCCCAGATTGATAGATCACCACCAAATCGCCAATCTCAGCTCTGGACAGCAGCATTTTGTCGGCTAATAAATCCAATGGTGTGCAGAGTGGGCCAACCACACTGGCTATTTCTGGCTGTTCATCATTGATTTTGTTGCCAATCACAACGGGATAATTTTTGCGGATAATTTGCCCAAAATTACCGGATGCAGCCAAATGGTGATTAAGACCACCGTCAGTGACCAGAAAAACCTGCCCTCTGGAGAGTTTGCGGTCAACAATGCGAGTGACATAAATTCCAGCCTCCCCTACCAGATAACGACCCAGCTCGATAATTAGAGCTGTTGATCCAAGTTGTGATTTAACTTTGTTGCAGAGTAATGACATTGTTTCGCCGAGGAGATCAAGATCTAGACGTTGTTCTCCTGGAAAATAGGGGATGCCGAATCCCCCTCCTATGTTGAGTTTAGCCATTGCTTGCGGATAATGTGTGGAGAGTCGAATCGCCAGATCGACCACTTTTTCTTGTGTTTCTGTAATGGACTCCGCACTCAGATTCTGAGAGCCACTGTAAATATGCAGACCAACGAAATTCAGTCCCAACGTTTGTAAACGTTGCAGAGCATCTGGAACTAATTCCTCGTCAATGCCGAATTGTTTAGGGCCTCCACCCATTTTCATGCCCGAAGATTTTAGTTCAAAAGCGGGATTAATACGGATTGCTACCTGGGCAGTAATGCCTATCAATTCCGATTGTTTCGCTATTTGCTCCAGTTCATTGAAGGATTCTGCATTGATGGTTATTCCTGCGGCTATTGCGGCAGCTAACTCTTGCGGTCGCTTGCCTGGGCCAGCCATGCTGATATTTTCGGCTGGCATTGTGGTATCCAGTGCAACTTGCATTTCTTGATGTGAGGCCAGATCCAGGCCATCTGTTAATCCAGCCAGGTGTTGAACTACCGCTGGCATTGGGTTGGCTTTCATTGCGTAATGAATATGAAGTTCAGAGGGAAGTTTTTCGCGTAGTGTTGCGACACGTTGACTAATCAGCTTTCTGTCATAAGCATAAAAAGGTGTTTGTCCAATACGTTGAGCTAACCGAGTTAGTGGGATTCCGCCAATCAAAAGACAATTGTTGTCAGTGGGAAATTGAGTCATCGGCGCGTGGATTGGTGAAGCTTTTTTCATGACTGTTTACCCTCAAACAAATTAGCAAGTTGTTCACTCAAGCTGTTACGGTCTATTTTACCATTCGGGTTGCGCGGCAAAGCATCAAATTCTTCAATGTGAGCAGGGACCATGAAAGATGCTAGCTCACGTCGACAATAGTTGATGATTGCGGCACTATCCAGTATCTCTCTTTCAGCTGTAGCAGCGGCAACCACAATGGCTTGCCCCAAACTCGGGTGTGTAATGCCTAATACAACTGCTTCGTGCACTAATCCGCTTGCATAAATGACTTCTTCAACTTCAGTAGGGCTGACTCGATAACCAGATGTTTTGATCATCTCGTCTTGTCGTCCCACGAAATATAGAAATCCTTCTTCATCAACGCTGACAGTATCACCAGACCAGACTGCTATTTCAGTTAGTGGCAGACCTTCGAGTTGACTTGGGCAGGGTTTGAAGCGTTCAGCCGTTTTGTCTGGATCATTCCAGTAACCCATTGCCACTAACGAGCCGCGGTGAACTAATTCTCCTGACTCTCCTGGTTGGCAGGTTGTCCCATCAGGTCGTACAACCATTATTTCAGCATTGGGGATGGCTTTGCCGATGGAATCTGGTCGTATATCAATTTGATTAGGTGGTAAATAAGTAGAACGAAACGCTTCGGTGAGTCCGTACATCAAATATGGTTTTGCATTCGGAGCCCGTTCACGTAGTGCAGACAGTGTTGTTTGTGGCATTTTACCACCTGAATTGGTGAAATAACGTAAATGTTCATTGATTGATTGCGGCCAATCCAGTTGCGCGAGTTGTATCCACAAAGGTGGTACTGCTGCCAATCCGGTAATGCGCTGCTTTTCCATAATCCGAATCACATCGCGTGGCAGCAAGTACTCCATTAACACACAACAGGCACCGCTGACCAAGGCTGTGGTTAATTGGCTCAGTCCATAATCAAAGCTGAACGGTAGCGCTGCAAGTAGCCGATCATCGGAGTGGTTGCCAAGATAGTTGGCAACACTTTTGGCGCCAGTGACCATGTTCAAATGTGATAGTACAACGCCTTTGGGTTTTCCTGTGCTGCCAGAGGTATAAAGTATTGCTGCCATATCGGTGTCGATCGTGTTTGGGTATGTAGCGGCATGTGTACGGTCAAGAAATGTTTGCCAATCCAATATCTCAGAGATGGTGGATTCTGGGTTCTCTCCAGCATCATCAACAAGAATCACTGTCTGAAGTTTTTCACACTGATTGAGCGCAGTGTTCAAACTAGAGAGACGGCTCCGAGAGGTCACAAGTATGCGTACATCACAATCTTGCAGGATATGACAGACTTGTGCAGCTTTCAGCGCAGGATTAACAGGTACAAAAACACCACCTGCCATAGCAACAGCCAATAGTATGCTGGCAGTTTCCAATTGTTTTGGTAAATAGATCGCAACGCGTTGTTGTTTGAGTAAGCCAGATGCCAGCAAAGCTGATGCTTGTTGAGTCACATGCTTAGCAAATTGTGCGTATGAATAATTAGTTGCTTTGTGAGTGATCGCAATAGAACCAGGGGCTTGTTGTGTTGTATCCAGCAGTAAATGATGAAGTAAGGTCGACATGATTAAATATTCTCTGATTGTGTCGGAATGCGTATGAAATAAATTTTGAAACGCCAATTTGTTTCAATTGTTCGTCTACTTAGGAACGTGCATGGAATAACTTGAACAATTGACGTAGGCTATTTTTGTCAAATTACTGTTCATATTCAAGGCGCGAAAACAGGCGCATAGTGAGCTATGTAACTGTTTTCGCAACACCGAAGATGAGCAACAAGACAAGTGAATTGTTCAAGTTATTCCATGCACGTTCCTTAGGTCACTCGCAATCAAAGAAGACCCGTCTTGCTTGTCTTTTTATCTATTTTTGGCGTTGCAACTTCGGATACATAGCACACTATGCGCTCTACGTTGTGCCTTGAAAACAGACAGTATTTGAAAATATATGGCCTGCGCAATATGGGTCTGTTTTTGATTGCGAGTTATCTTATTGATAGCACGCTTTATTCTGGAAACTATACGTTTAGGAGCGAGGATTTAATAATATACCAAAGTTTGACGCAGGATTTTTGTTCGTCTTCAAGGCGTAGAAATAGGCGCATAGCAAGCTACGCAACTGTTTCTACAACGCGGAAGACGGACAAAAAGACAAGTCAAAATTCGTATATTATTAAATCCTCGTCCCTTAGTATCCGCGTTGGCAACACACGCAACTCGTCATTAAACACGTATTCAAGACCGCGCGAAGTATAACCGCGCATTCTTACACAGGAGTGTTTAGGCCTGAAGAAAAGCCTGACAAAAGCGCAGTTAGTATAGCAGACATCACATGTTTAAAGGAGTATAAGCATGTTATCCAGAGTAATCATAGTGCTGGTTGAACCAACCCATCCAGGCAATATTGGCGCAACCGCACGGGCCATGAAAAACATGGGATTAAAGCGCTTGCACCTGGTTTCACCACAGCGTTTTCCTTCAGCTGATGCAACATCCCGGGCATCAGGCGCGGACGATCTGCTAGAGACTGCAGTTTTATATTCGAGTCTGGATGAGGCCATTGCTGACTGTCAGTTGGTGATTGGAGCCAGTGCTCGTATACGTGAAATCCCCTGGCCCGAAATCACTCCTAAAGCGTGTGCCGATCTGGTTGCCAGGGAATCAGCTGGTGGAGAGATTGCGATTTTGTTCGGACGTGAGCATTCGGGGCTTACCAATGAAGAACTTGATCGCTGTCAATATATCCTTGCGATCCCTTGCAACCCAGCATTTTCTTCGCTAAATATTGCCGCTGCCGTCCAAATAGTAACCTATGAATTGTTTGTAAAAGCAGCCTCTGTCACACCATTACAACAATCTTCCGCGACTACATCAGCATTTGCCACAGCGACTGAGCTGGAACTGTTTTACGAACATTTACACAAAACACTCAACACAATTGGTTTTATTCACCCCGACAAATCACGTTCAATTATGCGTAGGATAAGACGTTTGTATACACGCACCCGACTCGAGAAAAAAGAAATTGATATATTGCGAGGTATCTTGAGTGCAACGCAAGCATTAAAGCCTTGATGTTTTACCTAAGGTGGTTTGACGAAATAAAGTCACCAACCTTGCTTGTCTTTTTGCTCCTGACCAACGCAATCTCAATCGTTACGTCAGGAGCAAAAAGACCAGCCAGAATGTTCAAGTTATTCCATGCACGCTCCTTATCTAATAACAAGGCACTCTTGCGGCCATACGTGCCACCAACATACCCATGTATTACACTTCTCCATGTCCTTCGTGCTCTTCATGGTAAAAATTAATGACATCATCTAGTATTAGCAGCCATGTGTGCAAGCACTTACAGGTTATAGATCTATTACTCCACAATTAGAAAATGGACAGGAAAAACGTCAATGTTCAAACACATTAAAGAAGACATAAAAATTGTATTCGAACGCGATCCGGCGGCACATTCCACGATTGAAATACTCACTTGTTATCCTGGTTTTCATGCCTTGTTGGTTCACCGCATCAGTCATGGTTTATGGAAGCGTGGCTGGAAATTGATAGGGCGTTTCTTATCTCATATTGGGCGTTTCCTCACTGGTATCGAAATCCATCCAGGTGCGGTCATCGGTCGACGTTTCTTTATCGACCATGGCATGGGAGTCGTGGTTGGAGAAACGGCAATCATCGGTGATGACTGCACTCTGTATCACGGTGTTACTCTTGGCGGCACTAGTTGGGAAAAAGGTAAACGTCACCCAACTTTGGGCAACGATGTTGTTGTCGGTGCCGGAGCAAAAATCCTTGGACCAATAACTATTGGTGATAATGCACGGGTCGGCTCTAATTCTGTAGTGATCAAGGATGTTCCGGAGAATGCCACTGTGGTTGGCATCCCAGCGCGCCTAATCAATAAAGATTCTGGCAAATCGCCTTGTGCAGAACTGGTAGAAACCATCGCTTTTGACTCTTATGCTGCCAGTGCTGATCTTTCAGATCCAGTGATAGAAGCGAATAAACGTATGGTGGAATATATCCGCTGCATGCAGAGTCAAATGAATTCAATCCGAGAAGCCTTGCAACAAACCGGCGTCGATGTGGATGAAAATGGAATGCCAGATCTTAGCTCACTTAAAATTGAACAGACTGATACCGAACAACTCGAAATATAAATCTTCGCATTAAAATTGCTGATAAAGTTGAATCCAGAGTTGCTATTCAGTGTAGTCCGTAACCGCTCAAACTGCCCGCTCATGTACAAGCGCAAGGCGAAGCAGATATTGGGGAAAAACCAGAGGCAAGCTGAGTAATAACAATTGAGTAGTACCTCATCCTCTACAATCATCGACTGCGTATTTGAATGGTTTTATCTTGAAAAAGCGCCCCAAATAAAACAGTGAATTTAAAGGATCTAGCAGTAGTGACAATCCTGAAGTTCTAAAAACAAGGGCTGATTCGGTTAGCGAGTATTGAACCACACCAGTAAGCCAATATTTGTCACCAATGACAGTAACGCAACCGCTTTCCAAAATCCCCGTGGATTACGTTCCAGCAACGGCTGACGGTCATGCTGGATGAATTTCGAGTTGGGATGGGATAGATCGTAAATAAATTCCGACAACTCAGGGTAGCGTTTATCAGGGTCAATACTCAGCGCTTTTTCTAGTGTTTTATCAACCCAGATGGGAATATCCGGATTAAAACTGCGTATCGATACATATTGACTGCGGCTCACGACACCTTCGCCATATTTATCTCCATAAGGTAACTTGCCAGCCAGCATTTGATAGGCGATTACAGCCAATGAAAATTGATCTGAACGTTGGCTGCCAGCATAACCCAGAAAATATTCTGCTGCCGAATAATGCCGGGTACCGAGTATATTAATCCTGCGAATCGGCGATGAAATCTCCTCAATCCCAGCTATTTTCGCTGAACCAAAATCAATCAATTTCACAGTACCGTATCGGTCAATCATAATATTATCGGGCTTGAGATCCTGGTGCAACATTTCCATGCGGTGAAATGCAGTCACTCCCCGTGTAATCTGTCCGATTAAATTACGCACGTCTTGTATAGCAGGCAGTGGATGGTCATCCATCCACTGTTGTAGTGTCCCGCCTTCGATATACTCAACAACGTGATACAGAAATTTGCGATCTCGTGCCGGCTTTAGTGTCTTCATCACATGCGGGCTTTTTACACGATTACCGACCCACTCTTCATGACGAAACAATTCCAGATATGCAGGATCATCTTCATAATTGACTGAAGGTGTCTTAATCACGACCGTCTTTCCGCTATCCATGTCCTCAGCCAGATACACTTGACAGCGGCTACTCGAATGAATGTCACGCTTAATCAAATAACCATCCATTTTCATACCTGGCTCAAGATCAGGCGGAAATGGTAATTCACTCAGTTTACGATAAACTTCATTCTCATCAGGAACAGGCAAGGCATTAAAGCGCACAATCTGACAAGTCAGGTTATCCGGGCTTCCATTGTCATAGGCGAGCTTGACAATATTTTGTGCCGCGCTGTCCAGATCACTGGCTAATTCAATGAGTTCGCTCATCGAGCTTTCATTAATATAATCATGAACCCCGTCTGTGGTCAGAATAAATGTATCACCGGTTTCAATCGCAACAGTTTTGTAATCAAGCTGGAAACCGAGATCAATGCCCATTGCCCGCAACAGGTATTGTTGTCCATTTTTACCCCAACTGTGATCTTTGGTGAGTTGCTCAAGCTGACCACTACACAACCGATAGATACGGCTATCACCTATATGCACAAGATGAGCCGTCACTGATTTAACAATGACTGCACTCAAGGTACTCGCCATGGTTTTACCTTGACTGCCCTGCCCTGCCCCTTGAGCATATAACCATCGATTGGTTGCCAGCAAGACATTCTCTACTGATTTCTTAACTGTCCAGGAATCAGATGTAGCGTAATAATCAGTCAGCAAGCTGGTGAGGCAACAACGACTGGCCGCTTTGCCATCATCACAAGCACTCACCCCATCAGCAATCGCAATTGCAATGCCTTTGTAGGTCAGTGCTGAATGATCTTTGGGGAAGTTGATACCGGCTGAATCCTGATTTTCCTGCTTATGACCGGTTTCAGTGTAAAAACCTGTATCGAGCTGATATTCAGACATAGTTATTGTTTCCACACTTAAACAAGGATTTATTGGCACGTGCAGCAAAGACAGCTTTGACCCAAGCATAAATCAAGTTCAATACACTTTAATCCAGAAGGCTGTCCGAGAATAGAAGCCGTAGCGAAGGGAAGCTGATTTGAGTCAGCCATTTTAATTACTATTGGTTTCATTATTTGAGACAAATAGTTGTGCTATTTAACGAAAACAATGGAAAAAACTGTCCAAATTCAGCTTTTCCGTAGTAGGTTTCTATTCTCGAACAACCTCCTAGCGATCTTTTCATGGAAGTAGTAGCAGAACAGGAATTAAACAACTTTCGATACCGCCACAAACTCTTTCTTTGTCAATCGTTATTTTGATTCATTGCAAAAATATTTGTGTATGGCGAACTGTACAACGATTACTCAGAGGTCGAAATAAGGCAAAAAGACAAGTCAGTTTCGAAAGTGACTTCAAATGTATACAACTCTATCAATACTCAGACAACCAGAGGAAAAGATGCATTCAGTATTCACTCAAAAAAAACGAGGCCGTCAATGTATTAGGGGATAACATTATCAGAACCTCGTAAAACCCAGGGTGGGATAGGTTATCTGAGAGAATTGTCAAGATTTAACCTTTTCCACTCACATCGGAGGCTATAAGTCTAAATCTATTGATGTATGAATTATTCCCGAAATATAGGCTTCAGTACGCTCGATTCTGCCACCTCTGGCATAATTAATCACTACAATTAGAAACGAGTTGTAATGAGAAAAATATTTGTTGCTTTGACCCACTCCTGCTCAAAATCATCTTGCACACTGGAATGTAGTTTGAAATGCTTTAGCCCGCATTTCTCACCAGCCATGTTAATTATTATTGGTTTCATTATCTAAAGCGAATAGTTGTGCTATTAACAACTATAATGGAAAAATCTGGCCAAATTCAGCTTTTCCGTAATAGACTCTGGATCATTAAACAACATCCTAAACACATGTCAATGCGATGTGGTAGAAATCAACAATTCAACAGGTTCAGAACTCCAGAGGTCGAGGATTTATTGTTGATACGATATTGTTCTATGTAGGCCGTGAGGAACGAACCCCAACAGCATTAGATTGAAATTGTTGGGGTTCGTTCCTCACCACCAACCTTGTATGATTAAATTCAATGAAATATTACAAAGAGATCAAGTAAGATTTATCCGTTCATTGGGAGGCCGTCCCAACCTGAGGACTGGTTATTAACCAGAGCCTGTGATGTAGATTGGCCCCCGCCCTATTCACCCATTCCGCGGTGTATCCGAGGCTTAGAGCCTGCATATACAAGGAAGGTAGGTGCATGTGCAGGGTCGGGAACCAATGAATAGTTTACTGTCTTTCTTTTTAATGTGGAAATTAATCTGATGAATATTCAACCGAATG
>JAZGEP010000324.1:0-2757 GCA_036478815.1 Methylococcales bacterium | reverse complement strand
GCCGATCACCATAAAAAATATCAGCACCTAACCAGGTTTTGAGATTATCCTGCCATTCGTAACTAATTTTTGGCCGAATGATCCCGTCCCCATTATTGGTGTTGGCGATCACCAACACTTCTGCAATTAGCGTGTCATACATAAAGTTGCGTCGGATTAATCCGGTAATGGTTGTGTCCAGTCTATCCCGCGTAGTTTGGTCTGCATCATGAATGATCCAGCTTTGTATCAACTGACCACTTAGCAACAGATCCCAGGGCGCGTTCCAGTCCAGCCCCAACACATACTGAAACTCAGGGCTTTTGATCACACCTAAATTTTTCAAAGGGTTTTTGCCGATAAAATAATGCTCGGTAAAATAGACGACCTCACCACGCACTACCCAATCGGAAAAGGCGTTGCTAAAGGTTGTCGCGATCAGATGTGTGCGTTCATATTCTGGTGTTATGGTGATAACTGGATTGCCATCGGTCACTGATAAGCGTTGTCTCAGTACTGGCAGGTTATTGTATTGATACAAATAGTTAAAAGTGATATCCCAGCCATGCCAGAATGTCGTCGCGCGCAGGCCAACATCGGAATCCAAGACAATATTATTCGGACGTTTTGGCTTTTCAAGATTAACCTGCACTCCTTGTGGTGCTGATGGTACTAATTCTGGTGAAGTGAAAGCATAGGTTGCATTTTGTTCAGGGATGGCATGATAGGTTTGATCTGGAATCCAGATAAACTGAAAGTCCCAGTCAGCAATGCTGCGCTCTATATTGGCTGTCCATAATGGAATACGGGAATTGTCAAAATCATCCAGAATGAATTCTCGGAATGACTGTGGATTAACAATATCCAGCACATGTAATCCATCTGCTTTACCCCAGACAATTTGCTGTTTTCCCAGCGTCAGATAAGTGTCTCCGATATCACCTTGTAAAGTCAGTTCGCGTAATTCCAGTGCTACCGCTCCGTTCAACTCAGCTGGTTTGCTATATCCACTATAACTGTTGCGATTGATATCATCGATTTGCATCCCATTAATGGCTTCTACCCGCAGTCTTACAGCAGACTTGATTTGCCAGCCATTGTCAAAGCTGGCATCGAATTCCGGTAACAGTGTTAAATTCAATGACTGGCTAGAGCCATTACGTGTGTTGACCATCCATTGCGCAGTTGCGGTGATAGAACTGTCTAATTCCACCGCACCTGCTAGCGATTGCCACAAACTGAACAGACAACAAACGATTATTGCATTTAAACCAGGATGTTTTTGGTTAACAACAGCAACTGACTTACACAACATCTACAAACCTCGTTTCAATGCGTTTTGAGTAAAGACTCTATCACTAACAGCCTCGCTATAGTCTACGTCAGAAAAGGAAAAGACAGTTTGATGTCCGGTTTTGTGGTTCTCAACTTCGATTGTATGCGCTGTCCAAATATCTTGTACTTTTGAAATATCTCTAAAATACGTTGTTTTTAACGGTTTGTTTTGTAAATCCCAAAACCGACTTCTGCGTACAATCCATATGGTGTCATCGACACAGCTTTCACGCCGTAAATGTCCCAGTTCTTCGGCTGTTTCATGATCAATCGCTGTTTCTTCTACAACATAACAATGCACCCCATCGACCTCATCTTCGCCAATGGTTTTGCGTGTGTAGTCTTTCATCGATACCCGTGTTTCCAGTTTGATGTCTTCATAGCTCAAGTCTGTGCCTAAAAAATAATCACCCCGATCAGATGCTGAAATGCGGCGCACCTTACGCATTGCGGGTAAATACAACCACTGATCATCGTCTTGTGCTTTATCAGCATAATCGTAGGTTAGAAAGGCAGTATCCTTGATATTTTTAGGTTTTAGATAAAAAATCGCGGTGCGTTTTTCATCGCCAAAATATTTCCTAAAAGCCCGTGTTTCTCGAACCCGCACCTTTCCGTGACGATCAGTCATTTCCATTTTCAACAGTCTGGCAACGGCGATACCTTCATCGCGTGCGTTGATGTTCTGGGCAATTTCGTCTCCAGTCGGTAGCTCTGAACTCACCGCATGATTACAAATTAGGGGGAATACTGTTGCTGTTAGCATGATTATCAATTTTAAATTGTTCATAATATTTTCCTTAATGTTGTTTAACGACTTCTATTTTCGAGCAGCCTCTTGGGTGTTTCCTCATTACCATGCTCCAAGCGTCACTGCCATTAAGTTAAGGAAATTAACAATTGTAGGGTGCATTCCATGCACCAAATGAAGCAGTACTACAATTATTTTTGGTGCATGGAATGCACCCTACAAAAAATATTTCTCTTAACTTAACATGGCTATTAACAAACCACAGGTAACTGAAAATCTTGGCTGCTTTCCATCTGGTTTCAAAACTTTTGATAGCAATAATGCTGCTTCCTATGCCAGATGAATATTTTCAGCTGTGTATTGAATGTCAAATAAGAATCAACCTGTGGCTTGTTAATAGCCGTGTAACTTAATGGCAGTGATTCTCCAGCGTGGCAACCAGAGAAATGATTCATAATAATTCCTCTATCGTTGTCTAACCACATGTGGAGAAATGCTGTCGCTACGCTCTTGTTGATACCCTAAAAACTTAGGTCTCAAAAGCTTTATTAACGCTGGCAAAACCGTCATGCTGGAAATAAAACTAAACAGGACGGAAAAGGCAATCAATATGCCTAATTTTGATAACGGCGGTACATAGCTTAGTCCCAAAATCCCAAAGCCAATGAACACTGCAAAAAAGCTGAATAACA
>JAZGEP010000323.1:0-2022 GCA_036478815.1 Methylococcales bacterium | reverse complement strand
AGGAGGCTGTCCGAGAATAGAAGCCGTAGCGAGGGAAAGCTGATTTGAGTCAGGTTTTTTCATTATTTGAGGCGAATAGTTGTGCTATTTAACGAAAATAAGGGGAAAATGTGGCCAAATTAGCTTTTCCGCAGTAGATTCTCTATTCTCGGACAGCCTCCTGGTTATAGTCATAGTGATCCCGAAACCCAAAGACCGACAACAAACAACTATCAAATGAAAGCGTTACGAACATTGAATCAACTTGCTTTAATAGGAGCAGTTGTTTTTTCAACACAGACATTGTCTGAAAACTATGAATTCTCAGTACTGCCGCCCGCTGTATGGGTAGGTTCTACTTTGAAAGGAATCCCTTGTCACGGAAGCATCAATCCATACTATGGACCGTACGACTATTCTAATCCCTATCATTTCGAACATAAGCTTTCAGTCGTAGAAATCTTCCATTTCACCCCGAAAGTCGAGACGCTGTCTCGAGGTGAATCGTCAGCATCACCGGCAGGCGATATTGATTATACCTTGCTGTCTTTTCCAAACCATCACCGGGCTTTGTATGCTTTGATGAGAATGAAGATGACTGGGCATGATGACTGGATGCTGGAAGTTAAAATGCCTGAGCCAGAATGTTATTTTCAACGAGCAATGCAGTTTGCTCCTGATGATCATGTAGTACCGTTAATGTTAGGCGTTTACCTGCAGCAACTTGGACATCCTGAGAAAGCGATTGGGTATTTTAAGCGATCCCATCAAATAAACCCAAAAGATCCTGAATCATCTTACAACATCGGGCTTTATTACTTTTCAAAAAAGGACTATAAAAAGTCTTTGGAGTATGCAAAGAAAGCGTATGCTCTGGATTATCCATTGCCTAGATTAAAGAATAATTTAGCAAAACTAGGTTATTGGAAGTAGCATTGTTGTATTCGGAGTATTAACCACAATGATGGCAGCGCCATTTTTCCTGAACGGAACGCATGGTCGACTGTTCGCCTTGTATTACCCACCTAAAATCGGACAGCCTGAAGGGCTGATCATCCATATTCCTGCGTTCGCAGAGGAAATGAATAAATCACGCAGAATGGTTGCTCTGCAAGCGAGCGCACTGAGTAACAATAATTTTGCTGTGTTGGTGCTTGATCTGTTCGGTACTGGTGATAGTGAAGGTTTGTTGGAAAACGCTAGCTGGCAAATTTGGCAGAATGATATTGATAGTGCAATAGATTGGCTAAAACAACAATATTCTGAAATTCCGCTTTATCTTTGGGGGCTTCGTTTTGGTTGTGCACTCGCGGTTAGTTATGTAGCGCAATCCAATACAGAGATTCGTGGATTGATGTTGTGGCAGCCCTTGTTGTCAGGAAAAATGCTGTTCAATCAGTTTTTGCGATTACGTATTGCTACAGCGCTTACTCATCAATCAACGACCCATCAGTCAACGACACATAAATCACCTGAAACCACCAAAAGTCTTTTGCAAGATCTAGCAAATGGTACAGCTATTGAAGTTGGCGGTTATTTACTTTCCCCAGAGTTTAGCGCGTCTATTCTTGATATCGAAGCCGGTCAACGATCCTTTAATTTGCCAATCAATATCATTTGGTTAGATTTTATGGCAGGAGATGCTGCAAAACCATCTCCTGCCAGCAGTAAAGTCATTAATCACTGGATTCAACAAGACAATACGGTTAATTGGACGGCTATTAACGGCGATCGTTTCTGGAGTACCCAGGAAATATCAGTTTGCCCTGAGTTGATTACGGTTACAACAAAACTGCTCTGTACATCTTAAGGAATGGAAATGCAATAACTTTATCATTCTGACTCGTCCTTTTCCTTCTGCTTAAACGATCTCAATCGTCGTGTAGAATAACTATAGTCCTCATGAGATCGTTTAATCAGAAGTAAAAATTACTTCGCCATAATGACAAAGTTATTAAATTTCCATTCCTAATTGATGACGCAGATAACAGAAACCCCGTTGATATTTAACTGTGATGAGAATTCGCTCTGTGCGATTGCTCA
>JAZGEP010000322.1:0-29864 GCA_036478815.1 Methylococcales bacterium | reverse complement strand
ACAGTTCGCCGCTTTTATATCTCAGGGATGTGATCAAAATGCGACGCCAAGGAGATGATGTACCTCAATTACCGCAGATTCCTGCGTTGGTTGTTGCTTAATTTTCATAGGGGTTTGAACGGTTACGACCAAACTATTTCAAGAAACGCATAGTTATTCTAAGAAACGATTGAGATTGTTCAGTCAGAAACAAAAAATCCTGCGCCATCATTGTTCAAGTTATTCCATGCACGTTCCTTATTAATTATTGGGTATGTAAATGAACTCAACCCTAACACCGCTAGGCTCATAACAAATCATATGATTAGCTGGACCATTCCGTAGCAATTGAGGTGAAAACTCAATCTGGATACTGTGCTCTTTTAATGTCTTGTCTATTAAATCCAGGTCAGTAATGCTTTCTACTGATAACGCTAAATGATGCAGCCCCACATTTTCTTTTCTATCAAATATTCTGGGTGAATCAGATTTGGCCTCCCATAGAGTAATCATTAAAGTGTCATCAGTTATAAATATTGCAGGATAATCCAGGTCTCTTCGCACTTCAGACCAGCCAAGCACATCAATAAAAAAGGCAGCAGACTCCTCAAGCTTCGAAACAGTTAGCCCCACATGATGTGCACCTCTTGTGATAGGTCTTGATTTATTCATTGCTTTTCCTTCTGTTCGTTATCGTATCACCTTCTATTCCCCCTGATTTCAGTATTTATTTCATCTATCACGACAACAGTAATTTTCGATGTCACATTAAAGAGCAAAGATTCAATAATATACAAATTTTGACTTGCTTTTGTCTATCTTCTGCGTTGTAGAAACAGTTGCGTAGCCTGGTAAACACCGGTTTTCGACTTGCTCTTGAACAACATAGAGGGCAATCTGAGCCGTTATTGATTACACTGAGAGTTACTTGATATGTAATTACTCAGCGTATTCATATGTTGTCCCATAACTAAGATATTTTCGTGCTCGAATGTTTTCATCATGATCTATATGCTCAGATTATTCTTGCGAAATTGCCTTGTATTGGAAGAAAATCTAAACACGCTGAGCAATTACATTGATATTTACCAGGCATCTGATTCTCTCTTTATTTTATTCATTGTAATATCCCATTCCACAAAACTCACTGTCAGCAACCTTCATGATAAAACTGGTCTTGAGCTGTTCCTTACCTGTAACGGGGTTTTTATAGGTATAACTAGAAGAACAAACACCTGTATTCTTGGCAATATTCACAAACGCTTCAACAAAGTCCTGACCATTAAGATCTCTTTTATCAACAGCACTATTACCTACAAGTGAAGGATTGGCTCCCATTACTTTCCACTGCTTGTTATAGTCAAGACAAAAAACATATAAATCACGGTTAGTAAATTTTCCATCGACTTGATTAAATGCTTTATAGGCAATATCGCGACCATTAACTTTAAGATATATCATTGCCCAGTCAAATAGAGCTTTAGCCTCTTCCTCAGTTGCCAATTTGCTTATGGGCATCTGAGTCATCTTAGATTCTTCAATTGACTTTGCCTAAACATTGCCAAGTATAGAAACAATAGCCAAGCAGGCAGTCAGTCAGAACAATTATTTTCAACAAAATTGTATTTTTAGTAAACATAATAAATTCCTGTATTATTTCAGCTTGAATTGGGTCTAATAGCCCAAGGATTCACCCACAATATCTCTTACCAGGTTAAGAATGAACATGTCATTAAATCCATGCCAATCACCATATTTATCACGCATTGGATAGTACACTACATCGAAATATTGACTCATTTGATCTGTTTGCACGCCAGGGGTACCCGATTGTTGAATTGCTTTTCTCGCAAGAAGGCGACCTTCTTCCATCATGTCTCGCCAGTCAATCAAATCTTGTTTAACACCATAGCCAAAGTGCGAAGGTATAAAAGTATCAAAATCAATCGCAATAATCCTATTCATGGCTTTTAAATATCCTGGTGCATATTTGTCAGGTACACCCACTGGCTGAACTGTTTTCACAAAACCCAGATCTGCCGTAAAAACCAGCCTTTCTGATGGAAAATGAAAAGCATACAGTGTATCCGTGTGTGATAATCCAAGGTATAGCGCACGTATTTCAACACCACCGATATTCAACACAGTATCCCCAGAAATATAACGTGTAGGCTCAAGAACGTCTTCGTGATTAACATCATTCCAATATCCAGGATTTTTCTCATGCGCAATAATATGTTGAGGTGCCAGCTTTGCACCACCGCTTGTATGATCCAGGTGGTAATGTGAATAGATAAGAGTATGCACCTTTTGACCAGGAAAATAACGATCTAACTCCTTCTTTAATGCAACTGACATATCTGAGTTCATAGGATCAATAACAACCAAACCTACATTCGTTTTAATCACTACATTTCGATACCAGTTCCATCTAAAGGTATAAACTTTCTCTGTTATCTTTTCGAACTGAGAGCCATCAATCCCGGGGCCATGAAAATAGGGATCGACCGTCTTCATCACCGTTTTAAGTACAAAATCAGTACAGCCACTTGTAGATAAAACCGTCACTGCAATCATTAGCATTACAAAGAGTCTTGTTTTCATAATAGTTTCCTCAATAATTGCGTTAAGAGCGAGTCTGTTGAAGCGAGTGGATTTCTTCTTTTTGCATCAGCTTCCAGATGGAAATAAGGTGGAACCACAAAAAAAGTGGTGCAGGCAGAAAAACCGCATACATCATGCTTCCGTGTGGAGTAATATCATGCAATATCACTAATGAAAGTGAGCTTGCGACAATTAATATATCCAATAAGCCAAACAGGTTGGCAAACCATGCTCGCCTAACTGCATCAGTATTACTTTCCATTGAAAAGGCAGCAATCAGTCCAAAAAAACCAGCAGCAATATGTGTCCATCCATCAACAATACCGAACACTAGCGGCATATTTCCTAAACTGGCCTGCATTAAAAATGAAGCGCCAAAAAACACCCTGATTCCCTGCATCAGCAATAATTGCTGTTGATTTAATCCAAGCACGATTGTTTTTACCGCAGGCACCGCCAGTATAAGTAGCCCTACAACACCCGCTACAGCAAAAATTATGATTAAAAACATGATTCCTGAAATATCTTCAGGAAATAGACTATTTGTTGAAAGCCCCAAATATAACAGCACAAGCCATATGCATAGTCCCCCTCCGATACCATAATGAAATTTATTGTTGTTACTGAGTGAAAGCACCCAGAGCGTGTAGGTGATCATGAGCAAATCAAGCCCGACCATAAACCAATTTGATGTTATTGATGACATTCATAATTCCTCTGTTTGTAAGCGTGGTGTATAGTATCGACTTTAATGACAGAGGTATCTATGGCAAATTCAACTGATTATATTGCAGAAACAACTATATTTAATGTGGATTGTAATGTTTTCAGTGAAACGTTGAGGTTGATGAAAATAACAGGTAGCTTACTACTCAATGAAGACTATTCGTCTCCATGGGCCGTTTCAATACCTGATAAAAAGGAACTTGCTGAAAACCTGGAGAACAAAAAAAATGTTCATATCGCTGCATTTCACTTGGTGCAGCGGGGCTATATTGAAATTGAATTAGAAAATGGGAACAAAGAGCTGGTGCGTGAGGGTGAAATAGTGATTTGTTTTTCAGGTACCTCTCATACTATATATCAAGGGTCAACCAAGCCATCTTGCGCCTTTAAGAATATTATGCAAGGTGGTCAGAATATTTTTCAGCCTACAAAAGATAATTATGCTCAGTCCACCTCATTAATATGCGGTGTTTTCATGTTACACAATACGAATCTAAACCCACTTTTTGAAGCATTACCACCTTTGCTGAAAATCAGTTCAAGACAAAATAATTATTACTCGCCATCAACAACCGCAAATATTATCAGCTTATTATTAAGAGAAATTGAGCATCAATCGTTTGCATATGACTATATAATAGAGCGCTATCTGGAATTGCTATGTGCTAAGTGCATTCATTCATATATTGAAACAGCGCCTGAAGGAGACGCTGGATGGTTCCACGCAATAAAAGATCAAAAAATAGCAGATGTGATTATAGCCATACATTCACAACCTGATTATGCTTGGTCAGTCAAAGAGTTAGCCAATATAATTCCTTTGTCACCTTCAAGATTTGCAACACGATTTACAACAATAATGGGAGTAACACCCATGGTTTATATAACACGGTGGCGAATGTATTTGGCAAGCAAATTACTTAATGACACACAATTGGGACTTGATCAAATTTCCATTCAAGTTGGATACGATAATGTTGCGGCATTTAGCCGTGTTTTCAAACGTACTATTGGTTTATCCCCTGGGGTATGGAGAGCCAATAATCGTACTATATGATTTACAAAATAGGGAGTCAGGAAAAACATGTGGTCTGGTACAGCTACAGCACACTGTAAACTAACAATAGATTGTCCCATACTGACTGGCTTTAACCCAAAAACTGCTCCCACCGACTCGAGCGTTTACGTTCTCAATCTCAGGATAATCAACGCTCCTTTCTGCCTCGATTTTATTTCCGAATGGCAGAAGCGCGTTGCTTAGGAACATTTTACAAGACGCTTCAGTCTCACCTGAGCCAATGGGTAACGTCTGCACAACCTGTGATGCATACTTCATGCGAATCCCCATTGCTATAGTTAGGAGTGAGGATTTAATAACTTCCCGATCTTGACTTGCCTTTTGATCCCACAGAAGCACTCATTAAATAGTTGCATAGCCTGCTGTGCGCCCATTTTATGAGTGCTTCTGTGAAATCAAATTGCTGCGCTAAACTTCGGTAACTTATTAAATCCTCACTCCTTAGTGATGACTTTATGGAGAATCTCTTGACGTTCTGGAGGGTATTTGCTCTGGATGTGATCCATGCGTTCGATCAGAATAACCTCGGCAGCATTGACCAAATACTCTATCACATACGAAAAGTCGGTCACTTGAGTTGAACTGCTACGACTATTGCTCTTTCCGCTTATCTTTCATTGAAAATCCATTTTGATTGTATTTACCAATTCTTTTATTTGTGTTTGGATCTTTAATAATGACCATGGTTGTTTTTTTATTCAAGGTGTAATAGTAATCCGATATCGTAGACATCATTGTTTCTTTTTCATGGTTTTCTAGTTTTTTAAATTGTTTCCCAATATAAACATAAGGCAAAGATCCTGATATTTCTATTTTGTTGATCGCTCCAGTTTCTTTTAGCTGATTAATTAATCTCTCTCTAACAACCTGTTTTTCCGAACTGGTATCAATGCCATTAATAAGCACTGGTTGCGTTGATCTGTCTGGCGTTAATAGCTTTATTGCCAAAATAAATAGAACCACAAAAATTAATACGATATAACTAGATTTCATATATATCCCCTTTTACTTTCCACAATAATAATGTGCCCGTTGGCTCGAGACTGCAATTTCTAATTACAATCTAGGCAAGACAATCAGTTACCCAACTCCTCTTTACAAATCCCAGCGTGCGGAATTACCGCCTTGGGCTTTTCAGAGTTGCTCAATTCACACCCACCCACTGATATTACTATAAATCTGTTTTGTTGCTCCCCTCAGTATCGCATTCTCCAGTTCTGCACGGCCGATACGTGTTCCTTTGAGGACTAAGCTACTCCATTGAAGTGGATACCGAAGAAGGCGCTACGCGCATTGTAATAAAGCGCTCAAACGGCACGTGCTATGCTGTCAACAAGGAAAATCACCAGTCTTGGTTGCCTTAACCACAAAGCTGATATGCCTAGCAGAGTTGAGTAATCACTATTGACACCGATACGTCTCATGGGTGACCCCTAATCACTCAATAGCATTCGTTCCAACCATATTTTCCAGAAATAATACTTCTCTATTAATGCAAGATTTTGCGTTGTAATCTGTATTAATTCGGTTTTTCTGTGAACATTAAATGACATTCCTGAGGCAAGCATCCCAATCCCCAGCAGCGTAGATTCTTTTTGCAATAAGCTGTGTACTTCCAGTTGGCAGCAATTCGCTATTCCTTGTTGCAAACAGCTAAGATAAGATAGTCCGCCGGATAAGATTACTTTGTTGATTGGGTATTGTTGGTGAAAATCTTCCAATATTCGAGCAACGCGAAAAATGATTGCTTCGAGTAATAATACAGCGATTTGTTTTTGCGTCAGCTGCTCAATTGATCCAGAAAAAATCAATCCAAGATCGGTTTTAAAATATGGAGCACCAATACCTGTCGGTTCGGCAAGACAAAAAATTGTCGATATTTCTGCCAGATCTGTTATTTGACAGTCTTTAAATGGATATGGGCTCAGTGCAGCAGTAATGGCATTGAGTGTACCTTCGATTGCGTAAAAACTGTTGTTTACGTTATCTTAATAGATCAATGTGCGTAAGTAGTTATTAATATCCAACTGCTGTTGCGTTGGAAGATAGCGCATGACAAACCCGCCAGTGCCTAAATTAACCAGCACTTCACCTGGATCATTTGTAACACTGGCTATCAATGCAGCTGATTGATCTGCAACGCTGGCTTGTAAAATACAATGATGAAAGATGCTTTGATTTAATCCAGTTGATGGCTGAATTTTAGGTAAAGTATGCTGAGGAATATTAAACAACGAGCATAACTCTGATGACCATTGTTGTCTCTGGATATCCATCAGCAGCGTTCGCGCGGCCATGGAAACATCAGTTTGATAATATTGACCACCTGACCAGCGCCACAACAAAAAACAGTCCAGGGTGCCAGCTAATAATACCCCTTGCTCGAGCCCTGTTCGTAATTCCGGCTGCTCCTGTAACAGTGTGTTTAATTTCGGTGCGAAATAATAAGGGGTAAGTCTTAATCCGGTCAGCTGTTGGATACCCGGTTCTCTTACTTGTAATGCTTCACAACAAGAAGTGCCACGGTTATCCTGCCAGGATATTAACGGGGTCACCGGGTTGCTGCTGGCTTTTTCCCAAAGCAAAAACGATGAACGTTGATATGCAATGCCCAGCAACGGAGTTTTATCAGAATGATTTAAGCACTTGATGAGCAATTGCTCAGTTTTCTCAAGGTAAGCCAAGGCATCACTTTCGTAATGTCCTTGTTTAACTGTGATTTCTGGAGCTGGGAAGGTATAAATAGTGCTCAGTTGACAATGATCATCGAGCACGCCAGCCTTAATTGATGTTGTGCCTAGATCCAGGGCAATCGCTTGTGTTAAAGGCACAACCATGTCCGCGTACACAAATCGATTTCGGTATTGGTTCTGGTTTCATCCCAGCCTAAGACGTTGCCTGTAATTTCGGCTAATTCTCGTAATTTCGAGAAGCTCATGTTAGTTAGAATAAATAATGGAATTCGTCGTCGAAGCAAATCCTCCAAATGCACAACCATTTCTTGTTCAGCGCAAAAAACCAAATCAGCGAGAATAAATGGTGTAGTTGTCGTTATTCGCTGAACCAAATCAGGTTGGTTTTCAATTAACCTGAATATTTGTGCCACTCTGTTGCCATGACGCCGTAATAACCAATGCGCACTTTCACTATCGATTCCCAGATTGACAGCCTTATCCATATTAGTCTTGTGCCATTGAGAATAAGATTTAGGTGGTTTCCAGGGGAAACTCCTGTCTTGGGTTTGACAGTTTTGGTCAATACCTAAACGCTTCATTACCGTATCAACGATATTAGCTGCATCTTCTCGGGCAGAAGTAATTTTCCCACCCAGTGAAATATGCAAGCCATTTTGCAAGGTTTTGAGTTCCCAATCTCGGCTGATTGTAGACGGTGAGGATTTTCCGCTTTGTTGCAACACTCTTAAACCGGCAAATTTGCCCAGAATATCGTCTTGTTTCCAATTAACGTCATGTAGACAATGATTGGCTTCATTCAACAGATAATTGATCTCATCCTGTTCAACATTGGGCTGATCCAGGTTGCCAGCATAATTGGTATCTGTAGTACCAATGAGTGTCAATCCATACCAGGGAATGATGAAGAACACACGTCCATCTGATTTCGCGGTTAACAATAACGCTCGATCATTCAGTATGTTAGGTAAAACTAAATGCACACCTTTAGATAACCTGCACCAAGGGTTGACTTCTTCAAGCTCAGTCATCCAGCGACCTGTGGTATTGACGATTTGTTTAGCATACACTTCAAGGCTTTCTCTGCTAACCAAATCGATTACTTCAGCGCCACAGACTTGGGCGTTGTTTTCCAGATAACGGCTGATTTCACAGTAGCTTAAGCACACTGCACCCGCTGAAAGCGCACCATCAATTAACTCCAATACCAGCCGGGCGTCGTCAGTTTGGGCATCAACATAGGTAAAACCGGCAGAAAGATTTGAGTGATTTAGACTGGGGAATTGTTGAGTAAATTGTTGTCGATTAAAGTAACGATGCCTCTGGCTTAAATGCTGATTACGGCCCAGAAAATCATAGAGCATCAGGCCGAGTTTTAGTTGCAAGCGACCAATACGTGAATCTTTATAGACAGGAACACCAAAGCGCAAAGGCCAGACTCGGTGTGGAGCGATTGCTAACAGCAGTTCTCGTTCGGCTAACGCTTTTTTAACCAGTTTGAAATCCAGTGTTTCCAGATAACGCAAGCCGCCATGAATCAATTTGCTGGAAGCAGAAGACGTGCCACTTGCCCAATCGCCTTGGTCTACGATTGCGACTTGTAATCCGCGTAAAGCAGCATCATACGCAGTCCACGCGCCGTAAATGCCACCTCCACAAATCAGTAGGTCGAACTTCCGATCTTTTAGACTGGAAAATTCACGTTGCATGACTCTCTCATGGTTAAAGCCTTTTGAGGATCGTCAGTAATCAACACAGCAACACCTAAATCCAACGCTTTGTGGATGTGAGCATCGCTATTACAAGTATAAGTTAACACCTTCTTGTCCAGGTTGCGAAATACTTGCATCATTGTTTCGTCAAGTATCTGTATCGGTAAACACAAACCGGCAAGAAAATGATGATCAGCCAATGCTTGTTCAACAGAGGTTAAATGCTGCGTTTTATCCAAAGCATAGAACAAAGGAATATTGGTATTAAACTGATCGGCAAACACCATGCTCTGGAGGTTGAACGAAGAAATAAACACATCCATATTTGTTGCCGAACCCAAGAGATCCAGGATTTGTTTTATTTTGATTTGATGTCGGGCAACAGGTTCCCAATCGCGGTTTTTTATCTCAATCTGCAGTCGGCAACGTCCCCGATAAGTCATCAGAAATTCCTTCAGACTTAACACGCCTTCTGCTTGGATTTCAGGTGTACACTGAGCAGCAAAATTTATTGCTTCAAGCTCAGCAAAATCAAAATCACCAATGCGCTTGCCGGGATGACCAAGTTTTTCCATCTGTCGATCATGCCAAAGCACGGCAACGTCATCTCGGGTCAGCTGCACATCGGTTTCAATACCATCAATTGGATAGTGCAAAGCTTTATCGAATGCGGTGCGGGTATTTTCAGCCGCCTCCAGAGTGAAACCACGATGGGCAAAAATCAGTGTTTTGTTAGGAGTGATATTCAACACTTTATTTAGGCATACTGACTTTAGAACATACTGGACTGGGGATGGATATTAAAATGCGTATAATTTAAAACATAAGGATTGACAGAAAATATTAGACCAACCATGCAATATTGTAGGTGATTTGACGGAATAAAGTTACCAAGATTGCGCAGGATTTTTGTTTCTGACCAACGCTATCTCAAGAGGCGCATAGTCATTCTACGTAATGATTGAGATAGCGTTGGTCAGGAGCAAAAAGACAAGCAAGATTGGTCACTTTGTTTCGTCAAACCACCTACGTCTTTATTCTTTTTTCTTGACTGGAATATCAATTTTTTGTAACCATTTATCCTCAGTATCAACAATCACTTGATCTGCATCAACAGCGACTCTCAGTGACCACTGTTCTACCAAATCATCATCAACAATTTTGAATTGATATCCACCAGGACTCAGTTCATCGAAGGCATATTGTCCAAATGCTGAACTGACAGTTTGTAGATCACCTGGGATCAACATGATGGCGACACCTTCGAGTCCTTGCTCACCTTTGTCCAATTTGCCGTTATCATTGTCATCAATAAAGATACGACCTCGAATCTGACCGCTCTTGATCATCGGAATGTCATATTCGGTAATCTGTCCTGCACCAACCGTTGCGTAACGAATATAGGCTGATTCCCTAATTAAACCTAACGGCAGTTGTGCTTCATCAACATTGACTCTGAAACTGCCCGTTGGCAGATTTGCAATCGTGTAATAACCATCCAAATCTGTCCGTAATGCCAGCCTGGTGCCTTCAAGTTTAAGTATGACACCTGCCAATGGTTTTTCATCTGCTTGAAACAGTCCATCGCCATTCGTATCAAGAAATAATCGTCCTTTTAATATGCCTTTTCCTTCCAGGGCTTTTTTGTATCGCCGAGGTGGATTAATACTAATATGCCCTCTTAAACTGAGCCTGAAAGTATGATCATCTCCAAAATCGTTCGAGTAAATTGTTCTCAGCTCAAAATTAGGTGAAATCCTATACTTTGAATGCATCGAAATAAAATTACTTGCTTGAGTATCGGTCTTGGTGTCCTCTGCCAATAATGATGGTAACGGTTGAAAACGGGTAAAATCAGCTCCAACACTCCAGTTGTTACCCAAAAGAGTCCCACTATCAGCGTGGATACGCCCACCTAAATTAGCACTGATACCGGATTCATCACTCCAAATACCAGTTGCAACTACATTCGCACTGACCACAGCTTGTTTTGGAAATTTATATTCCAACGGCTTATGTGACAGATTGATGGAAGCCAATTTATGTTTATTTAACAAGTCATATTCCAAGCGCGCTGAATAGCGAAACCAATCGAACTCCTGATTCGCCCAGAGTGATGCAACTTCATCAGTCAAGGTAAAATCCTCATCAGCAGTCTTGCTGTAACTGCGTGCATAGCTGATTGACGTCCAAGGTCCTGCCCGGAATGGACGCGCTGATAGATTGGTCCCATAACTGATAGTATTACCAACATAGTCTGTACGCAAACCCGTTTGACCCCAGTTCCCAAACACGCTAAGCCCAATATCATGCGGTAGACTAAAATTAAATGACAATGAGGTGTTGGCATGGTCACTGGCATTGTTGATATTCCCCAACTCATTTAGATCATTGATCTTGTTGAGATCGTCGTTTGACTGTGTTTTGCTGTCAAAATTAACACCTGTGTAATCACTACTCATATTGATCCCCAGAAATGATGTCGGGGTAAGTGAGTGATTGAAACGTATGCGCGTATCCATCGGCCCATCATTCCCGTTGGAGAATACACCCAGATCAACATCAACACTGGTCGATGCATTCTCCAGAAACCCTTTTGAATGCAACCATCTTCTATAAACATTACCCACAATACGCGGAGAATCACCATTCAAACTACTACGACCTGATATTCCTGCTTCCCATTCTCGGCTTTTATGGATAAATCGAATCCCGGCAGCAAAACCTTCAAACGTTGGGCGCGATTGTTGTAATTTATCAAAACTGGAGGTAAATCCGGAACTATTGTCAGATTTTGAGTTAGAATCGAAATTTGATTGAGTATTAGAATTGGTCTCGTCATCCAGCTGCTCCGATCCAACTAATGGCATTCCTGCCACACCGATCACCCAGCCGTCATCAACACGAGTATTGACACTCAAACCACGGATGCGTGAAACATCGACTTCCCGTAGCTCTCGATGTTGGCTGTTGTAATCACCTAAACTGCCACTAAAGCCGCGTAAAGAATCAAATTCCATTGACACCCAGGAAGGCTCCAATTCTGCTCCACTGCGTGGAAAATCAGGGACTTCATAACGCAAGCGCGTATTATATTCGTGAAAATGGCTACGCAGTGTCAGTGTGGCAAGGCTTTGATTTCCTACAAAAAAGTCCACACTTTCCGCTACAAACGGTGTATTCGCTGCTTGTTCAAGTACATATTCACCAGGCAGGACACGATTTTTCAGTCGATCATCCATATCAATCTCAATGGTGTTTTTTCCTGGCAGAATCTTAACGTTGGTTCCAGTTAACGTTTCAATGGCTGTTGAAGGTAACAATAATTGTTCTGGTCTGGCATAAGTCATATTTGGTGTAATACCAATCGTTGTCCCATTCATCTTCACAATGCCTGATTGAAGATCAAGACTGAAGGTCACACTATCCTGGGTTCGATAAAGTTCGATGGTATTCGCATCTGGCTGGCTTAGCTTCTGATCTAGTTCATCGACTATTGGCTTGAGTGGTAACAATAATACTGACCCGATTGAACGCGGCAATACTTCAGTTGCAGCCAGTGGCCTGCCATCTACCAGCATGGTGAAACCAAATTGTGGTTTTAAACGTTTATCCAGTGTGATTGACACAGATTTTTCTTCAGTGTCACAATTAAAATGAGTACCAGTCAACACTTCAATTGCGGGTTGATTGAGTAACAAATGCTCCACATCGGCTTTGCTGATATTGGGAACATAACCCACTGTTTGTCCACCAACAGTCACCAAGCCATCTTTAAAAGACAAGGTAAACACTGCTTTATCGGGAGCGCGAATGACTGTAAGCAATTGCTTCTCACTGTCGTATTTATGTTCTGCACCTAAGGCCTTGGCAATCACTGGAAAGGGGTAAAGAAAATCCACAAAACTGCAATCGTTTTGTACTGCACTATCAAATGCAAATGATTGACCTTCAACATCAAGTTGATAATTCAACGGCTTTAGATCACTGGAAAACGACTGCATATTAGCAACCGAAAACAGGATTCCCAGGCTAATCGTCATCTTATTAAGTTTATGATTATCAGACATTATTCAGACTTGAATTAGCAACTACGTATTATTTATGGTTTTCGTCAATAAAAAATAGATTCCAGAAATGGTATGATTTATTGAGACGAGCAAATAGAATGAGTCAGCTCCCTCCCAAGAACCTCATACACAAGGTATAGCAGAGAATCAGCTAATTACTATGCAACCCTTTCATAAAGCTACCTTTTCAAGGCAATAGAAACATGAGATTTATGGGCTTTTGATAATTGAATGTCTACAGGATGCCAATGTTGTGCGAATGCACGTGTTAAAGTGTGAAACAGATCACAAAAACAGGTTGGTTATGATCAAAACAATACTATTGCTGCTATTACTACAGTCTCTGAGCGTACAGGCAGATGTTACTCACCACATCAAATTCTGTGTCGGTAATTTTTGCGCTGATACTACACCCTTGACGATTACTCAACAATTAGAACTAAATCAACAATTTGAAGAAGGGAATTTACTCGCATCACCAACTAATATCGATACACTAAGCAATCAAAGTCCAACGATCACTACAGCATTACCAAACACGCCTCAATAACAGTTCTCTGGTTAATTCGGCAGTCTGAATATGATGTAATCTCACATCAACATTCAGAAAAAAACACAGCACCAGGAGACTGTCCGAGAATAGAAGCCGTCGCTAGGGAAAGCGGTTTTGAGTCCATTTTTTTGATTCAATGAGGCGAATACTCGCTGTATTGAACGAATTTAATCAGAAAAATGGGCCAAAATCCGCTTTTCCGCAGTAGGCTTTCTATTCTCGGACAGCCTCCTAGCTAAACATACGCTCCGCGATTGCTGCACCGCTCACCTCAGCCCCTTTCATTCGTTTCTTTATTCAAAAATCATTATTGTCTCAATATTAGTATTCAACCCCGCCTAAAACCGGTGTTTGGTTTAATACTTGCATTTGTCTTATTTACACACGTGAGTCATCGCAGTATAGTAACGTTGGAGAGTTGCTTAACTTGAGAAGATCCCATCACCCGTTTCAACTATTTTCTAGTAGTCAGTCAACATTGTTCCAACGGGCATATGAAGCTGATAAGTGGTTAGCTTGCCCAAACAATCGAGCGGCAAGACTAGCAGGCTAATTCAAGCGAGAGCAACAACACAGATGAGCATTTGTCAGTTTCGCATGCCCATCGGAACAATGTTGACAGACTACTAGCTTGGCAGTTAACTATGCATTCTGATCTACAAAGCATTTTGCAAGAAGTTCCCATATTTTCCAGCCTGGGCGATAAAACTCTGGCTGCTCTTGCTGCATATGCAACAACAAAAACTTACCCCAAAAACGCAATTGTTATTTCTGAAGGCGAGAGCGGTGATGCACTTTATATCATTGCATCAGGAAAGGTTCGTATTAGTCTAAGCGATGAAGCAGGCAAAGAAGTTTGCCTGGGAACCGAATCAACTGGTCAATACTTCGGAGAACTGGCTCTCTTAGACACAGAACCACGATCGGCTTCTGTCGTCACCGAAATCAATTCAGTGTTTGTGGTTATCTCAAGAAACGACTTTAACCAGTGGTTAAATGAATATCCGAAAGCCGGATTGATGATAATGAAGGAACTTGTTCACAAAATTCGTGCTCTTACTGAAAGCGTGAAAATCCTGGCATTATGTGATGTTTATGGTCGCTTAGTAAAAGTACTGACAGGCATGGCTCAGGAAGAGAATGATACCCTGGTGATTCCAGTCAAGCCTACCCAGCAAGAATTGGCAAATCGCATTGGCTCTTCTCGTGAAATGGTTAGTAAAATTTTCAAGGAGCTGATCAAAGGCGGATATATTCAGTTAGAGAGGAATCGCTTGATTATTATCAAACAATTACCAAAAGCCTGGTAGTTTCTGTCATTGAATCATTAACTTCAGTGTTACACTAAATTCTAAGGAATGTACATGAAATAGCTTGAGCAATGATGGCGCAGGATTTTTGTTGCTGACGCAACGATTGAGATCGTTGCGTCAGGAGCAAAAAGACCAGCCTGAATGTTCAAGTTATTCCATGCACGCTCCTAAGTCGATCACCAGACACTTCCCCCAATTGCCTACATTTTTCCAGAACAACCAGAACTAAAGGACAATCAATTATGATCCCTGAACTAGGACAATATGCACTAGTGTTAGCACTCTGTGTAGTGGTCGTCCAGGCTATTATCCCATTAGCGGGAACTGCGCTTGCCTTGCGCCCATGGATAACGCTTGCTCGGCCCGTCGCTTATGCTCAATTACTGTGTCTTACGATAGCCTTTGCCTGCTTAACAGTCTCGTTCATTAATGACGATTTCTCCGTGCAATATGTGGCCAATAATTCCAATTCACAATTACCGCTATTGTACAAATTTTCAGCCGTTTGGGCAGCACACGAAGGTTCAGTTTTGCTGTGGGCATTGGTGTTGGCATTATGGACTGCTGCCGTTGCTGCGTTTAGCCGATCAATCCCTGAAGAAATGGTTGCTCGGGTGATTTCAATTATGGGCTGGATCAGTCTCGGCTTTTTGTTGTTTATCCTGTTAACCTCGAATCCGTTTACACGGATGATTCCTGCTGCATTTGATGGCGCTGATCTGAACCCATTACTACAAGATCCTGGATTAGCCATTCATCCTCCAATGCTTTATATGGGCTACGTGGGTTTCTCAGTGCCATTTGCCTTTGCCATCGCTGCGCTACTCAGTGGACAACTTGATACCATCTGGGCACGATGGTCACGACCCTGGACGAATATGTCGTGGATTTTTCTAACGTTGGGTATTACGCTGGGAAGCTGGTGGGCTTATTATGAATTGGGCTGGGGTGGCTGGTGGTTTTGGGATCCAGTTGAAAATGCTTCATTTATGCCTTGGCTAGTAGGCACAGCGTTGATTCATTCTCTGGCTGCAACTGAAAAACGTGGAGTGTTCCATGCCTGGACGGTCATCCTTGCGATTCTTGCCTTTTCATTGAGTCTGCTGGGAACCTTTCTAGTGCGTTCCGGTGTACTGACTTCTGTGCATGCTTTTGCTACCGATCCAACCCGTGGTGTTTTCATTCTGATTTTCCTGACCTTGGTGATTGGCAGCTCATTTGTGTTATATGCTTTCAGAGCACACAAGATCAAGAGTCCTGTGAAATATGAATTAGTATCGCGTGAGACCTTTCTGCTGATCAATAATGTATTGTTAGTGGTTGCAGCTGCGAGTATTTTGCTGGGGACACTCTACCCGCTAGTGATTGATGCGCTGGAACTTGGAAAAATTTCAGTTGGCCCTCCGTATTTCAATGCTGTTTTTTTGCCGTTAATGGCTCCGCTTGCCTTGTTTGTTGGTTTTGGTATCAGAGCACGCTGGCGCAAGGATGATTTAAAACGATTATTCAGTCTCACTTGGATACGACTAGCAATCAGCATCGTGTTAGGACTGTTATTACCGTTGTTGTTACCATATTATTCTATTTCTGCGGCTATCGGCATAACACTCGCAGTCTGGGTCACTATTTCCAATCTTGATGGCCTGACAGAACATTTTCGCCAGCGCGGCTGGTCGTGGGCTACTGTGAAAAGCATACCGTTAGGGTTTTATGGAATGACGGTGGCTCACCTCGGTATTGGGGTATTTATCATTGGAATTGCGCTGACTTCTGAATACAGTATTGAACAAGATGTGCGCATGACTCCCGGCAAACAAGTTGCTTTGGGTGATTACCAATTTACACTCAGCGAGATTAACAACATTACCGGCCCTAATTATCGCGCTCATCAAGGTGTGTTTAATATTACCACCAGTGGCGGCGAAACCATCCAGCTACAAACACAGAAACGCATTTACAATGTACGCAATATGCCAATGACTGAAGCTGGAATTGATGCTTCGTTAACCCGCGACTTGTTTATTGCCATGGGCGAGCAACTGGATACTCCAGAAACCTGGAGTGTGCGTATCTATGTGAAACCATTTGTGCGCTGGATCTGGCTGGGAGGTGTGTTTATGGCATGCGGCGGCGTACTGGCAACATTAGATCCAAGATATCGTAAATTGCCTGCACGCAGCAAAGTGGCATCTCAACAAGCAGAGCCAGTGACCGGAGGAATTAAAGCCTAATGACTTGTAACTACTCAGCTTACCCCCTATTTTGTCCAATAGCTACATTGAAAGTGCTCATTTACACCTGTAAACTCCGCACTTTCTCCTTGCTCTTGATCAAAATAGAGGGCAATCTGAACAGTTACAGATTACGCTGAATAGCAACCATGACTTTACGTGCATTTATACCTTTAGCTGTTTTTCTATTACTAATTACCTTGTTATGGGCTGGGTTAAAACTAGATCCCCGCAAAATCCCCTCTCCACTGGTCAATAAGCCAGCACCTGAGTTTTCATTGCCACGTCTGGACGCACCCGACAAAATCGTTAACAGTAAAGACTTTCTTGGACAAGTGTGGTTACTGAATATCTGGGCATCCTGGTGTGTTGCCTGTCGATCGGAACATCCGGTACTCAATGCCTGGACTCAACAAGAAGATGTATTTTTGATTGGGATGGATTATAAAGACAAACCCGAGGACGGAACCAACTGGTTAAAAGTATTAGGCAATCCTTATCGTCTCTCAGTCATGGATGAAAATGGGCGTTCTGGCATGGATTGGGGAGTCTACGGCGTCCCGGAAACCTTTGTTATCGACAAAAAAGGAGTGATTCGTTACAAACATATCGGCCCAATTTCCTGGGATGATTTAAGGACCACTTTAAAACCGCTAATCAGCAAACTGAAGCAGGAGTCATCATGAAACAGGTAATGATCCTGATAGTGGCATTGCTATGGATGAATCAGTCATATGCTGCATTCAATCTCAAACAATTTGATAACCCCGAACACGCGGCACGTTATGAAGATTTGATTTATCAAATACGCTGTTTGGTTTGCCAAAACCAGACCATTGCTGATTCCGATGCTGATTTGGCAAAAGATCTGCGCAATGAAATCCATAAAAAGATTCTGTCAGGTCAGAGCGACCAGCAAATTATCGACTTTATGGTGGAACGCTATGGTGAATTTGTCTTGTACAAACCACGTATGCAATTAAAAACCTGGTTATTATGGGGCGGCCCTGCCCTATTACTGATAACTGGAATCATCATTCTAATATTCAATCACTCTCGCCGTAACAAGCAGGTTGATCTCGAAATTGATCAACACGTATTAAAGAAAGCGCAAAATTTGCTAGACAAGGACAATAATCAATGACCATATTCTGGGTGATCGCAGCCATCATCACGATCATCGTATTGCTGATACTAATCATACCGATGTTGCGGTCGCATCATAACACCAGCACTACACAAGATCGCACAGCATTAAATGTTCAGTTAATTCAAGATCGATTGCTCGAAGTAGAACGCGATTACACAGAGCAACGACTAACATCAGAGCAGCACAAGATCATCGAACAAGAATTACAACTGGCACTTGCGAAAGATCTACAATCAGCGCCTGATCAAGACTTTACTCCGCAACCAACAGAACATGGGCGATGGATGGCCTGGGTAGTCATGTTATTTGTGCCAATATTGGCTGTGTCACTGTATTTAAACTATGGTGATCCCCGAGGATTTGATCTGCCCGAAATAACTCAAGCACAAGCTGATCAACCTCAGCAACAACCCAGTGCAGCTTCCATAGAAAAAATGGTTGATGGTCTGGCTGCGCGATTAAAACAAAACCCGGATGATCAGCAAGGCTGGTTTATGTTGGGACGTTCCTACATGGTCATGGGACGCTATACTGAGGCAAGCAACGCTTATGCTCAATTGCTAAAGCTAGTGGGTGATGATGCCAACATATTATTGCAGTACACTCAGGCAAAAGTGATGGGTAACGGTGGACGATGGGATCCATCATCCATTGCCCTACTTGAAAAGGCCGCCAAGCTGGAACCTGAGAACCCAGTTACTTTGTCGCTGTCTGGCCTGCAAGCCGCACAACAAGGCCAAGCTGCTACTGCGATAAGTTTGTGGCGCAAGGCCCAAAGCGCGATGCAGCCAAATTCTGCAGAATACAACGAATTAGACAAAATGATCGCTTCCATCAACAATAGCGGAGCCATCAAGACAGAAAATACACAACCCATTCAAACGACTGCATCAACAAAAAGCCCACCACAAACCGACACAACGGCTTCTGGCAGTGGCATCGAAGTTAAAGTAAGCCTTGCGCCAGAATTACTCGCAAAAACCAGTTCTGAACAAACTATTTTTATCTTCGCACAAGCACTCAACGGCCCGCCAATGCCAATTGCAGTGGCGCGCAAAAAAGTCAGTGAGCTACCAGTGGTTGTGACTCTGGATGATTCAATGGCAATGATGCCAACCCGAAAATTATCCAGTTTTGAACAAGTGCGTATTGCAGCGCGCATCTCCCAATCAGGCACCCCCATGCCAACAGCTGGTGACTTACAGGGCAAGGTTGAACCTGTTGACACCGCCACAACACGGTCGGTTTCAGTGGTGATTGATCAGGTATTATAAAAACGATCTTCTACAGCAACTACTCAGATCACACTCTATCGCGTCCAATCGCTGTCTGGCAAATGTTCATTCACACCTGAAAGCTACACGCTTTCGCCTTGCTTTTATACTTGAAAAAACAATCTGAGTAACAGTTATATTCTACAACCGAACACCTGCTTGTCCAAAGGTATCACAAGAGTTGATATCGCCTGCTTCCAACCCGACACGAAACCATTGAGCACGTTGTTTAGCTGAACCATGGGTAAACGCATCCGGGTGAGCGGTACGACCTGCGGCTCGCATCAGGCGATCATCGCCAACTGAGGCTGCTGCACCCATACCTTCCTCGATATCACCTTGCTCCAGAATTTGACGTTGCTTATGAGCATTGTTAGCCCAAACTCCCGCATAACAATCAGCTTGCAGTTCGAGTAAGACAGAAACTGCATTGACATCGCGTTTGTTCGATCGCGACTGGATGGCACGCACCCTTTCAGATGTTCCTACCAAATTTTGCACATGATGTCCGATTTCATGAGCAATCACATAAGCAACCGCAAAATCCCCATGTGCACCATAGCGTTGCAGTTCATTGAGAAAACCAAGTTCAAAATAGACTTTTTCGTCTCCTGGACAATAAAATGGACCTGACGCAGCTGAATTCGTACCACAGGCAGATCGCACCATATCTGAATAAAGTACCAGTTTAGGAGGCCGATAACGTGCACCTGCACGTGAGAACACACCATTCCAGGTGTCTTCAGTATCGGCAAGGACAACTGATAAAAAATCTGCAACAGCATCATCTTCCGGGCTCGATTTTCTTGGTGTTGCTGGCGCAGATTGTGATTGAAACGCACCAATCCCACCCATACTGTTAAGCACTTCAAGTGGATTCTGACCCAACAGAAAACTGGCAACCAATGCCAGAACAATCATTCCTCCGCCAAGTTTCATACCACCCCTGGGAATGGAAGCACCTCGACGATCTTCTACATTACCGCTTCGCCGTCCTTTTCGCCAACGCATATTATTCTCCTGAATATTGTTTTAATCTATGATAACTATTCAGTTCGAGAGTGAATGGTTACATAGAATCAATTGTTGATTGCAAGCTGAATCAAATAGTACCAGAATACGCTATAGATTGGTTTAGAATCAACGGGTAAACATTGCTTTGATTTGAATACCCTCTATTTATATGGGTATGCATGATCACGTATCAATGCACTGACACAAACTTGGAATTCACTGAAATATTGTCAACAACGAGGGTATCGTGTGACAGGTAAGACAACAAAAGCTTTAAAACTTGAAGGCGTAACAAAAGTTTATGGCAAAAATGTTAAGGCAGTACAGAATATTGATCTGGAGATTGATGCAGGAGATTTTTTTGCCCTGCTTGGACCAAATGGTGCCGGAAAATCAACAACCATAGGTATTATCAGTTCGCTGGTCACCAAAACAGCTGGAAAAGTGAGTGTGTTTGGCTATGATCTGGACAAGCAAAAGAATGCCGTTAAAAGTTGTCTTGGTCTAGTCCCCCAGGAGATAAATTTTAATCAGTTTGAGAAATCACTTGATGTATTAACCTTTCATGCAGGCTATCATGGCATTCCGTATGGTGAAGCACACGAGCGCGCTGAACAATGTTTACATCAGCTACAGTTATGGGATAAACGCAATACCATTACCCGGCACCTGTCAGGTGGTATGAAACGCCGATTGATGATTGCAAGAGCATTGGTTCATTCACCAAAATTACTGATTCTGGATGAACCAACTGCTGGTGTTGATATTGAAGTGAGGCGCTCAATGTGGGAATTATTTCAACACATCAATGAGCAAGGAACGACGATTATTCTAACAACACATTACCTGGAAGAAGCTGAAAGCATGTGCCGTAATATCGCGATTATCAATCATGGTAAAATTGTTGAAAATTCAGATATGGCAAGCCTGTTAGACAAGCTGGAAGTTGATAGTTTTATCCTTGATTTGCACGATTCAGTTGAGCAATTGCCAGATATTTCCGGCTATCATCTTCATCTTACTGACAGTAAAACTTTGATTGCTGATGTACCACGTGGCTCGGGCTTAAACCAATTGTTTACTGGACTTACAGAGGCCGGCATTCACGTCAGGAGTATGAAAAATAAAACCAACCGGCTAGAACAGCTGTTTATGAATCTAGTCGATTCGAAACAAGCACATGTCTAACAACATCAAACAAAGCAATCATCGAAGAATTGCCAGCGTTGCATTTACCACAATTTTATTTAAGGAAATACGCCGATTCCTGAGAATATGGCCACAAACGATCTTACCACCAGCAATTACCACTTCCTTGTATTTCTTGATTTTTGGAAAGTTGATTGGCAGTAGAATTGGCACAATGGGTGGTCTGTCTTACATGGATTTTATTGTTCCAGGCGTGGTATTAATGTCAGTCATCACCAGTGCTTATGCGAATGTGGTTTCTTCATTTTTTTCCACCAAGTTTCAGCGTAATATTGAAGAATTGATTGTATCCCCAGTACCTAATTGGGTGATTATTACTGGCTTTTGCGGCGGAGGCGTAGTGCGTAGCGCGATTGTCAGCTCAGTGATCTTTTTGATTGCCAACCTGTTTACCCAAATCACGATCCAGCACTTGGGCATTACCATCAGCGTTTTTCTATTAACCGCTATGACCTTCTCTCTGGCTGGATTTATCAACGCGACCTTTGCCAGAAATTTTGATGATATTGCAATTATTCCCAACTTTGTATTAACACCGCTGACATATCTTGGCGGTGTTTTTTACTCAATCCAGATGTTGCCTGAAATTTGGCAAAAAGTTTCACTGGCTAACCCAATACTCTACATGGTTAATGCATTTCGCTATGGAGTCATTGGATCCTCGGATATTGATATCCGTATCACTTTAATGTTACTGACGGGATTGGTTCTTGTGTTATTTTGCTTTAGTTTGTGGCTATTACACAAAGGAATTGGGATCAGGTCATAACCTGTCTTCAGAACAACCATTTGGTGGTTTGACAAAATATAATCACCAAAATTATGCTGTTTTTTGTTTCAAGCCAGGCTATCTCGGGAGATAAAACGCGTAGTATACAATACTCTTCGCAGATGAGAACTTTATATTTAGCGTGCGCAGTTTTTCGTGGGAAATTAGACGGGAAAGCTTAAGAACGTGCAAGTAATAACGTCACCAACTGTGAAGTGTCTTGTTATCAATCTTCAGGGGTGCAACAACAGTTACATGGCTCATATGCACCAATTGCTGCGCCTTGAACACAAACAAAATCCCTGCGCAATAATTGCTCAAGTTATTCCATGCACGTTCCTAAGTAGTTACAATCTAAAACCGATAAATGGAACACCTTGCGTCGTCAATGCCTGAGTAATCTCTTCTGCGCTAGCATTAGAAGATACATCTACGGTTATCCCTTCAATTCTGTTCAATCCTGACAAATTAAAAGCATAAGCGCGTAATGTCGACAAGTTTGTTGACATGAATGCAGAGAGCGTATAACCCTTAATCGGACTGGCTGTAGCATCAAAAATACTAATTTTAGCATTGGTATTACCAGTACGATAACCGATTACGTCAAGTGTATCGCTCTGCTGCAATCCAGTAAGCGTAATGCGATCCCCTGTATAAGCAGGTAATGAACTATTTCCAGCGACCAGCGCCCACTCGCCAATCAGTTGCTGTTGTCTGCTTTCCCCAAGGTTAAAATTAAACCGTTGAAGCGGCACTGTCCCATTAGTCCAGTTCAATTCTGCTGTACTACTGGAACTAAAGCGGATAGTCGCAGATTCTACAGTGCCAACCACATCAGGCCCCTGATGAGTGCACTGGATACATTGACCATTGGCAAACTCGACCAAATCAAGCGTTATTGTATTATCAGCATTCAATTTGCCAGAACCACTATACCAAATAGCATTACCAGCCTCGTTGTAAATAAATGTGGCGAGAAAAACTGTTCCATTCTGGATTTCGAGATTAAACCCTCGACCAGATTCTTGTTGATTCCACCACCATCCATTTTCAGGCGTAAACGCTGATGCACTGGTGACATTAAATAATAGCAGTAGACCACAAATAAATTGTGTCAATCTGACATTTGCTGATTGATAGTATTTAGCCATATAATCCTCTCTTAAAATATACTTAACCGGTAACTACTCAGCTTACCCACTATTGTGTCCAAGAGCTGCGTTGAAAGTGCTCACTTACACTTGTAAGCTCCGCGCTTACGCCTCGCTCTTGGACAAAATAGAGGGCAATCTGAGCAGTTACTGATTACGCTCAGTAGTTACCTTAACCGTACCCTAAAAGTAAGTATAGATAACTCTTGGGTTTTGTCTCTTGAATTTTGTCATTTTGAATACAATGTTATTTTTGAGTCTACAATTAGAAGAGATCACTAACGATATTGCAGGTCACAATGTAAAAGTTTCTGAATTGAGAGAATACTCATTTCACATACGATAATTTACACCACTACTTGATGGAGAAACATGATGGCAAAACTATCTGAAATAGAAGGAATCGGCGAAACCTACCAAGCAAAACTGGAAGTCGAAGGAATAACCACAGTTGAGAAACTATTGGATGACTGTTGTGAAAAGAAAGTGCGTGCAGAGATCGCTAATAAAACCGGGGTCAGTGAAAAATTAATTCTCAACTGGGTCAACCGCGCTGATTTGTCACGAGTTAAAGGCATCAGCACTCAATATGCAGACCTACTAGAATGTGCAGGAGTAGATACAGTCCCAGAACTTGCACAACGCAATGCTGAAAATCTTCATACAAAAATGCAGGAAATTAATACAGAAAAAAAACTGGTACGGCAAGTCCCTGGACCCAATCAGGTTGTAGACTGGATTGCACAAGCCAAGCAATTACCCAGAAAAATCAATTATTGATACTCAATCCTATGGGTAATTTAACGGAATAAATAGATCAATATTGCGCACGATTTTTGCTTCTGATCAAACTATCCCATGAGGCGCATAGTGATTCTACGTAACGATTGATGTTGTTAGGTCAGGAGTAAAAAGACATGTAAGATTGGTCTATTTATTTCGTCAAACCAGTTTATACTCTTCGCACATGAAAATTTACATCTTGTGTGGTGATATCTTGTGGGGAGTCAGGCGGGTATTCTTAGCTGTAGTCACTCTACAGCAAGGTTTTCCAGCGCAACTATCTGCACCAAATTTACACACAAACCGTGCGTGCACAAGATGCTAAATTTTCACGTGCGGAAAGTATATATCCGATGCTCTGCCATTTCCCAAGCTTAGGTGGTTTAACGAAATAAAGTTACCAACCTTGCTTGTCTTTTTGCTCCTGACCAACGCAATCTCAATCGTTGCGTAGAATGACTATGCGCCTCTTGAGAGAGTTTGGTCAGAAACAAAAATCCTGCGCAATCTTGGTAACTTTATTCCGTCAAACCACCTTAACTCTTTATGGGCGGATTCGTTCCAATTTCGGTTCTGCAATGAGTCTGACTATAATTGTACAAATATTGCCGTACTGCCAAAAATACGGCAAAGCTAAGCAAAAACATTACAAACATGGTTTGCTCAGGTATCGCGTAGAATAACCCAATGCAACCAGTCAAACCAAAAACCAAATGCAACGTTAAAATACTCAGAACAACAGAATTGGTACTCATGCCGGTTTGTTTTAAAATGTGGTGCAAATGATCATGTGAAGCCTTTACCGGAGATTGTTTCCGATACAGGCGGAGAAGAATGATACAAATAGTATCCATCAAAGGGACGGCAAATAACCATAACGCAGTGGCTGGCGGCATTGCATTAATAGGAGCTTGTGACAATCGAATTAAATATCCGCCAATAATAAAGCCTAAAAAAACACTTCCAACATCACCTAAAAAAACACTGGCATGCTGACGCTTTCCCCATTGCATGTTATAGACCAGAAACCCGCAAACGGCACCACAACTGGCAATTAACATCGAAAAATCTACAGCCAGGTTCGCACGCCATGCGACTACAGATAACAGCACTAAAGAAATCAATCCAATCCCACCAGCCAAACCATCAACACCATCAATCATATTCATAGCGTTCATGGAGCCAATCAATGCGACTAACGTTATACAGATAACCAGCCACAGCGAATGTATGGCAAGTAAAGTAGACCAGTTACCAAAATTATTTAGCAGGGTTCCCGAAATGATCATCAACAATAACCCTGAAAACGCCTGAGCAAGAAAACGTGTGGACACTTTTAACTCACGCCGATCATCAATACAACTTATCAGCACAAGAAACAAGACTGAAAATAACAAGATAGTTGGATATTCAGAAAAAACTTGTATGCCATCAAGTGCAGCATATGTCACTGTAAAAACAAGTGTTAGATAGATTGATATACCGCCAACCAAAGGAGTCGGCCTTGCATGTGTGCGATGCTTTCCTGGGTGATCAATCAACTCCATATGATGAGCAACCGGTATCAGCATACGGGTCATTAGCATTGAGACCAAAAAAGTGATTAGAAAAATAAATAATATCAATTTTTCATCATAGTTGAATTAGGGGGCTGTCCGAGAATAGAAAGCCTCCTAGGGAAATCCATCTTTAAGCACAATACTTAAAGTCATTATTGCAGATCACTTGTAATGACCCTATCATTTTCAATAACCTTACAAAATATGGCTGTATTATGCGCCATACAAGGCAAAAACACAAAAAACAAACAGCCTCCTAGGTACTGAAATGGCTGGATTTGATAGAAATTACGGGGAATATGGTGACATTGAAGTTGACTCTGTGGTTCAAAATACATGTCCAGATCATTATTAAAAAGCCTGTACGTAATAAAGAGGAATAATACAAATAATACTCCCCCTCCAGCATTTTTCAATCAAACGATAATACTTTTTATAATCCAGAAAAAAAACCAGAAGATTCCTAAACCAAATAAACAACATCACTTAACACTATACTCAGAAACATACTATCTGACTTATTGATACAAACAACTATTAGCCCCGTGTTGATATCGATCTAACCCCTACCGCCTGACGTATCTCTTGCAATAATGGCTTGCTAAAAGTGCGTGCTTTTTCAGCACCTTGTTCTAATACTTGTTCGACCTTATCTGGTTGTAACATCAACTCATCGTAGCGCTCTCGAGAATCTTTCAGATGATTATTCAAATGTTCAAACAAGTATTGTTTCATCTCGCCCCATGCAATACCATCTGCATAGAGTTTACGAACTTGCTCAATTTGTTGATCTGTAGCAAATGCTTTATAAATACTAAATAACGTACAGTCTCCAACTTGTTTGGGTTCGCCTGGTTCAAGTGAGTTGGTTTTAATCTTCATAATCAACTTACGGAATTTTTTTTTTGGTAGAAATATGGGAATGGTGTTGTTGTAACTTTTACTCATTTTGCGACCATCCAGTCCGCTTAGAATTGCACCGTCTTCCCCGACAACAGCTTCTGGCAACACGAAATGCTTGCCGTAAACATGATTAAAACGCCCTGCAATATCACGTGCCATTTCAATGTGTTGAATTTGATCCTTACCAACCGGGACTTTATGCGCGTTGAACATTAAAATATCAGCTGCCATCAACACTGGATAGTTGAACAAGCCCATGGTGATACCTTTATCTGAATCTGTCTCACCTTTGCCTTCATTGGCGGCAACAGATGCTTTGTAGGCATGCGAACGATTCATCAAACCTTTCGCGGTCACACAAGATAATATCCACGCCAGCTCCATAATTTCTGGCACATCACTTTGTCGATAAAACACTGCATTATCAGTATCCAGCCCCAAGGCCAACCAGGTAGCTGCTATTTCATGACTGGATTGATGGACATGTTCGGGTTGCTGACATTTAATCAATGCATGATAGTCTGCAAGAAAATAAAATGCGGCAACACCAGGATCGTGACTAGCCTTGATTGCAGGCTGAATTGCACCAACATAATTGCCAAGATGTGGTGTGCCTGTGGTTGTAATTCCAGTTAATACAGTTTGTTTGGTCATCAATAGTTTTTATTAATTAAAATATCAGTAGCAGGAACGTGGATGTAATCACTTGTGCCATTGGCGCAAATCCTTTCTTTGTCGCTATCGCTTCAAGGCACAGGAAGGAGTGCAAATTCACTGTATGCACCCCTTTCTACAACACAAAAGGCGGAGTAAAATCAAGCAAGATGTGCAACTAATTTTTGCTAGATTCCTTATCGTTGCCTGGAAAAAAAAGTATCATCCATGTAATATTAGGCGATCCGTTAAAATGACGATACCATATCAATCAATCTTTACTAATTAGGATATTGAATGATTCAGGAACAACGCCAATCAAACCGCATAGACAATCAATGTCGGATCTATTATACATTTCCTGGCAACACTAAACGCTATTCTGGGCAATGCATTAACCTAAGTAATAATGGAATACTGCTAAAGTGTCCACATGCATTAGAGTTAAAAATAGCTTTGGAAATTTGCCTGCAACCAGAAAATGGGATGACCTCGCCATTGAACATGCTAGTTAAGGTTAACTGGCTGAATCAGCAAAGTTCAGGTGAATACCATATAGGAGCCAGTATCAAGGCTATTATAGCAATGCATGAACCGGAAAATGTATAGCATCACCAAAGAAATCAACTTTTGTTACGGCCATCGTCTCATGAAGCACTCGGGCAAGTGTCGACATCTTCATGGCCATAGCGCGCGCGCTGAAATCACCCTGCGTAGCAAGTCACTTAACCAACAAGCGATGGTGATGGATTTCTCAAAGCTAAAAAGTATTGTTGCTGAATTTATCGATACACAACTCGACCATAACCTGCTCCTGCATGAAAATGATCCACTGTGCCGCATTCTCAATCAACAAGGGGAACGATTTTTAGCGTTGTCACAACATCCTACGGCAGAGTATCTGGCACAAATGATTTATGAATATAGCAAAGATCAAGGGCTACCTGTTTACAAAGTTCGATTATGGGAGACCCCATCAGCCAACGCTAGTTATATGGAAGAGTATGCTGATGCAGATCATGACAACGCCTTTTCCTCATGAATCAGCTTAATCCAGTCAATAAATCATTTTGTCTGCATCAGCTATTCGAGTCGAATTACCTTAAACTGCTGCGCTTGATTCCCGAATTACATTATATACAATCATCGAGCATGACTGCCCAGCTGTATAAAAAACCAGCTCTAAAATTGATTGTTATCGAAAAAACCACACATACACTAACAATTCAGCTCGGTTTTTTCAGTGACAATGGCGAAACAGCACTAGGCGATACAGAGTCATCTCTAAACATCCGCATTTATCTCGACACAAAATCAGCTGAAGTCATGACCGTTTCAGCAAATCTTCTCTCAATTCCAAGCAAGGATTATCCAAAAGCAGCACTTGATGCAAAATGGCCAGACAATTACCTACTCGACAAATGGTTAAATCACTGTCTTAGTCAAGGGTATCAATTACTGACTCAACAAACAGCAAGTTCTGATAGTAATGTAACGGTTTAAACCGTCAATAATTATGTGACTATTCTTCACCAGCGCTCAATGAATCACTCTTTTTCATGATTTGCTTTCAAAATCATACTCTCAACGACTCATTGATCTTTTCTTGTTAGGAACGTGCATGGAATAACTTGAACAATGATGGTGCAGGATTTTTGTTTCTGACTCAATGATCTCAAAAGGCGCAAAGTTGCTCTACGCAGCGATTGAAATCGTTTCGTCAGGGAAAAAGACCAGCCCACATTTCTCACCTGCCTGATGAGCCCTCACCAGCTATTTGAATCCACAAGACATTTTATTCTGTCGGAAACACACACTATGACTTCTCATCCTCATAAAATTCCTTGTGAATCCAAATAGCTACGCTATCTTCTCAACAACTGGTCTGAAATACGGGCTAGCATTCTTAATACATTCCCCCATATAATGAACAGCATTGTTCTAAATTTCAGGAATCCACCTCCTCTTGCACCCCATCTTCGCTAAACGCTTAACATCAATCGCCAACAGTGGTCATGTACATTTACTACTGAAGGGTCTAAAAGGAATTGAGAAAGAAAGCCTGCGGCTCAATGCAGATGGACTGATTTCTCAACAACCCCACCCCAAAGCACTGGGCGCAACACTCACCCATCCCCATATCACAACTGATTATTCTGAAGCATTAATGGAGATGGTAACTCCAGCGTTTGAAAACATCTCAGAAACACTTGCTTTTTTGCGTGATACCCACCAATTTGTTTATCAGCACATGGAAGATGAGACTTTACTGGCAACCAGTATGCCATGCGGCCTCAATGGCGATGACGATGTGCCAATAGCAGATTATGGACGATCCAATATCGGTCGTATGAAACATGTTTATCGTATCGGACTTGGACACCGTTATGGCAAAAGCATGCAGGCAATCTCTGGTCTTCATTTCAATTATTCAATTGC
>JAZGEP010000321.1:0-2583 GCA_036478815.1 Methylococcales bacterium | reverse complement strand
AATTTTTGTTTTTCTTTAAGGCGCAACGTAGGGCGCATAGCAAGCTATGCAACCGAAGTTGCAACGCAGAAGACGGACAAAAAGACAAGCAAGATGGGTGGGTTATTTATTGCGAGTTGCCTAAGGTGGTTTGACGGAATAAAGTTACCAAGATTGCGCAGGATTTTTGCTTCTGACCAAACTATCTCAAGAGGCGCATAGTCATTCTACGTAACGATTGAGATTGCGTTGGTCAGGAGCAAAAAGACAAGCAAGGTTGGTAACTTTGTTTCGTCAAACCACCTAATTACTTCCGGACGCTTGACGTTGAATATTGGTTTCACAAGAGTGCTGATAAAATAAGCGCATAGCAAGCTACGCAACTATTTTATGAGTGTTTCTGTGGGATCAAAAGGCAAGTCAAAATCGGGAAGTTATTAAATCCTCACTCCTAAGCAGTCTCTTCCAATGTAATTTGAGAGTAACCTTTTAAGTGGCTTATTGCCCAGTGTTTAATTGCCCAAGTTAACACAGTTTCCTGAGATTCATGTTGCAACATTAATGGTGGATTCTGATTGAGTTGTAACAACAGCAGATACAATGTCTCAGATGGACGGTTAAGAGTAATCGGATCTGCTCCGCTTTGTTTGGATAGTTTTGTTCCAGTTGAATCAACAATAATTGGTAAATGGATGTATTGCGGAGCTGGGTAATGAAGCAGTTGTTGTAAATAACGTTGTTGTATTGATGATTGCAGCAAATCGAAGCCGCGAACAGCTTGAGTGATGCCCATATTAAAATCATCCACAACGGATGCTAAATGATAAGCCGTAATTCCATCACTGCGTAATACGATAAAATCTCCACAGGTTTTGCTTAAATCTTGTTCATGCTTGCCTTGTAGCGGGTCATTCAAGCTAAAGGGCGAATGATCTGTTTTTATTCTAATCGCATGTTGTTTGGTGGTATCCACGATTTTGTGTCGACAGTTGCCAGGATAATCGGGACTCTCTGGGTTTTGACTGTGATAACGTTTAAGTTGGCGTCTGCTGCAACAGCATGGATAAATGTGGTTATTGTTGCGTAGCTGTGAAAAAGCTGCTTGATAGCTTTCAGTGTGCTGGCTTTGGTAATGAATAGCTCCATCCCAGTGTAATCCAAAGTGCTCCAGTGCAAACAGAATAGCGTCTGTTGATTGTTGTTGAGTACGGAATGGGTCCAGGTCATCAATGCGAAGTAGCCACTCACCTTGCTGACTACGTGCTTGTAGAAAGCTGGCGAGTGCATTGAACAGTGACCCCCAATGTAACTCGCCAGTGGGGGAAGGAGCGAAACGACCTCGATAACTGAGGTTTTGTAGTTGCGGATTGTCCAAAATCGCCTGTCAATCAATATAATGTATTACTTGAGCCCAAATTTATTCGAGACACTAAAATCAAGCAGACTAACACGAATAATCCAAGGGGTTATTACAAAATAAACGTACTGATTGCGAAGGATTATTGTTCGTATTCAAGACACATCAATGGACATAGAGTCGAACGATATAACCAATTGAAGTAACGCAGAAGGCGGACAAAAAGACAAGTCAGTAGTTGAAGTTATTCAATCCTCGCTCACTAAGAGTGAAGATAAACCAGCTACAAGCTTGAAAGGAAAACGGCTTGAAAAACTTTAATTGAAATATGATGACTCTGTTCAATGCGGCTATGAAGCCATTTGTTTTTCGCGGATTTCATCGCGTGTTTTGCAATCAATACATAATGTTGCTGTTGGACGTGCTTCCAGTCGTCGTACACCAATGTCAGTGCCACAATCTTCACAATAACCGTAATCATCGGATTCAATATTACGTAGTGATTCATCAATCTTCTTAATCAGTTTGCGTTCCCGGTCTCGAGTTCTGAGTTCAATACTGAAGTCAGACTCCTGGGAAGCACGATCATTTGGATCTGGGTAATTGGCTGCATCATCTTTCATGTGCAGGACAGTGTCATCAACACCAGACATCAGACTTTGTTTCCAATTCGTCAATATTTCCTTGAAGTGATCGTGTTGTGGTGCATTCATATATTCGTCACCGTCATTTATCTTGATGGGATCGAAGCTGAAGGGCATATCAGTGTTCTTTAGATGAAGATCAGTCATTTTTTTTCTCCTTTCTCAGGATATGTGTTTTTATTTTCAAGGGCGATTTAATACTATATATACTAGTCGAAAGCAAGCATTTTTGTCTTTATTCCTTATTTTGGAATCAAAATTAAATAATTTCTGAAACTGGCATACTTTTTTGCCTCGTTTCGTGCCAGGGATATAGTTCTCTGGGTGTCCTGTTTTGCGACTCAAAAACAAACAAAATCTCTACATAGTGTGGGTAGGTTATTTGTTGTCAGTTACCTGTACTGTTATGTCACTTCTATCAGTTATTGATGTGGTGGCATATCGCCCAGTAAATGATCCAACCACAAATTGGACATTTTTTCCTGAACAGAGTTCTGTCTTAACCGGGCATGTAAATGATCAAAATCGACTTCCTGTAGATTTTGATCCTGATTAAAACAACTATAAACAAAAGTTTCTTCACCTGTTTCAGGATCAACATGT
>JAZGEP010000320.1:0-3692 GCA_036478815.1 Methylococcales bacterium | reverse complement strand
TGTATTTAACGAATTTAATTGGAAAAATGGGCCAAAATCCGCTTTTCCGCAGTAGGCTTTCTATTCTCGGACAGCCTCCTAGTAGTCTTTCAATGTGATATTGCCGGGTATAGGGAGTTGAGAAGTGGTTAGCTGCTAGGCGCGCGAGAGCAGGACTAGCAGGCTAATCCAAACGAGTGCAACAACGCAGATGACCATTTATGGGCTTTCTATACACGGCAATATCACATTGAAAGACTACTAGAGAGCTGTGTGGTGTTTAGGCAAGTCACCATAAATTATGCGCCCATCTTGCTTGTCTTTTTATCTGTTTTCAGCGTTGCAACTTCAGTTACATAGCCAAGCTAGTACCTATGTTGCACCTTGAAGATAGACAAAAATCCCACCCAATATGGGTACATTATTTATTGCGAGTTGGCTTATGCTCTGGCACAAACCCAAACTTGTATTTTATCCATTCCACTGCGTTTGAATGTTTTTGCAATAGCTCTGACTGTGCTGCCGGTTGTCATCACATCATCTATAATAGCAATCGATTGTATGCTCGGTAAAGGTTGTGCAGAAAATGTGCGATGCAGATTTCTGCGGCGTTGTTTTGCTCCCAGTTCGGCTTGCGGGATAGTATTGCGGATGCGGTGACAGCTGTTCAAGCTGTATGGGATTTGTAATTGTTTGGATAAATGCTTGGTTAACTCAATCGACTGATTGAAACCACGTTGTCGATAACGTTGTGAATATAAAGGGACTGGAATTAGCAAATTTGGCTTATCTGATATAGTCTGTAATTGCTCTGCCATCAGTGTTGCCAACAAGCGAGCATTGACAAATCGCGAGCTAAATTTGAGTCCATGAATCAGATGGCGGATCGGTTCCTGATAGGCAAAGCTGGCATGTGTGTAGTCAAAATCAGGTGGTCGGATTTGACATTCACCGCAAATTGCTTTGATGCTAATAGTTGATGGCATCGGTGCCGCACAAAGGCTGCATCCACCCCGATAAAATGGCAGGCGGACATGGCAGGGTTGGCAGAGGTCAAGCTGCTCACTACCGTCATCACCACATAATAGACAGGTAGGCGGGTAGACCCAGTCCTGTATAATAGATAAACATTGCCTGAGTTGTTTTGGGGCTGTTGTGTGCAGGCTCTTGATTAGCATCTTGTTAATCATGTCTATCGTGTTAGCCCATCACTTATTTTTCGGAGTTTACCCATGTCCACCTTACAAGCCTCCAATAGCCAGACGGTTGATTTGGCAGTGACTGAGCTGCCATTGCATGTGACCAGTCAATTGCGACACGATTGGACTTTGGCTGAAATCGAAGCATTGTTCGCATTGCCGTTTAATGATTTGTTGTTCAGAGCACACACAGTGCATCGTCAACATTTTGATGTCAATGAAGTGCAGATTAGCACCTTGTTGAGTATTAAAACAGGTGGTTGTTCAGAAGATTGTGGGTATTGTCCACAAAGTGCTCGTTACGATACTGATCTGAAAGCGCAAAAGTTGATGGCAGTTGATGATGTAGTGCAAGCCGCACAGCGCGCCAAACGGCAGGGAGCCAGCCGCTTTTGCATGGGCGCAGCATGGCGCGAACCAAAAGATCGTGACATGGCTGAGATTGTGAGTATGGTGGAAGGCGTAAAAAACCTTGGATTAGAAACCTGTATGACGCTGGGAATGCTGACTGATCAGCAAACCGATCGATTGAAGCAGGCTGGTTTGGACTATTACAATCACAATCTTGATTCTTCAGAAGAGTATTATGCAGAAGTGATTAGCACACGTACTTATCAGGATCGGTTGGATACGTTAAAACGTGTGCGCGATGCTGGATTGAATGTGTGCAGTGGCGGCATTCTTGGAATGGGTGAAAGTGCAAGAGATCGTGCAGGATTGCTGCAAGCATTGGCAAATCTGCCTAAACATCCTGAAAGTGTCCCAATCAATTTGTTGGTGCAGGTTGAAGGAACGCCATTGGCTGATTCAAAACAACTTGACCCACTGGATTTTGTTCGCAGTCTTGCGGTTGCGAGAATTATGATGCCAGAGTCGCGTGTGCGATTGTCAGCGGGGCGTACCGATATGTCAGATGAAATGCAGGCATTGAGTTTTTTTGCCGGAGCCAATTCTATATTTTATGGTGAAAAGCTATTGACTACTGACAACCCAGAAGCTAATCAAGATTTGCAGTTATTTGAACGATTAGGCATTCATACGACTGGTTCGGTTTGATCAAAATACGTTAAAAAACACAAGTCAGAATGTTCAAGTAATTTTATGCACATTCCTAAGTTGTTACGTTGAAAAGTTGATTCTGCATTGAGATATAAATTATATACAAACGTTAGTTAGAGGTAGTGTAACCCACTCCATTTTCTATTAGATGTTCGAAAAATTAGAACCAGATATTGATGAAAAACAAGACTAAAATCGCAAATCATGATGAAATCCCTGATGTGCATGATGATCCGCTAATTCAGTTTCTACACAAAACAATAAGGGTTGCAGTAAAGGTTTTGGCAATCCTTATGACATTAGTTATTATTTGGGGGATTGGTGATGTTATCTATGTGCTTTACAATAGACTGGTCACACCTCCAGTATTACTGTTAAATATTTCTGATATTCTTGCCACATTTGGGGCTTTTTTAGCAGTTCTAATAGCCGTTGAGATTTTTATAAATATCACACTCTATATCAGAAATGATGTATTGCCAGTGAAATTAGTTGTCGCGACCGCGCTAATGGCTATTTGTCGAAAAGTCATTATATTTGACTTTAAAGAGTTAACACCAATGTATATATTTGCAACAGCATCTGTTGTGTTAGCGCTTGGAGTTGCATATTGGGTTGTATCAAAAAAGGTAGAAGAAGAGTAAACGACATTTGTAAGTAAGTAAGTAAGTTATTATCTAACTCCGCTTACCCTCTATTTTGTCTTATTACGGTGACAGTTTACTAAATACACTCAATATTTGATCTTATTTTTCTCTATTGATTCGCACCATTTACATTCTTTAGCAAACTGTCACCGTAAGATTAAAGGTTCTCTTTTTTAAAACGACTTACATTGATTAAGCGGCCTTAAAATATAGAAAAATATAGGGACAGATTTATTTTACCGACACAACAAACGCCCTAACAGTAATAAACCCAAATTCATTCAATCAATGCCGCGCGGTTTTTTATACCGGCCAGGATGGGCTCAACTGTTGTTTCTGGCACACCTTTCTTCATAGCCAAAGCCCTTATTTCTGTTATCGCATGATCAATCTGCGGAACCAGGTCAGAGAAAATATCATCCATGTCAGCCTCACACAGCCCGGCCTTTTGACCCGTTTGATAGAAATGCCGAGGCTGTATTACCGTTATGCGGTAATGGCTGTTCCCAAGCACCATTGCCAGTTTTTAGGATAAGGGGCAGCAGACATCACATCGTAAAGAGGGGTAAGTATTATGGTGACAGTTTACTAAATAGCATAAAAGGTACGAATCCATAAAGGAAAACAAGATCAAGTATTTAATATATTTAGTAAACTGTCACCGTAATTTGACTGGTAGAGGAAGTGCGCCAGTCACATCACACGGTTGCATGTGGTCAATTTGGTGCTGATATGCAAGTATCACTGATTAATGATGGGCCAGTTACTTTTATTTTACGAGCCTGAATATTCTGTAATAGTCATGAAA
>JAZGEP010000319.1:0-5694 GCA_036478815.1 Methylococcales bacterium | reverse complement strand
AAAACTTTGCGCTGAGCTTTGGTTGTAGCAATCTTGACAATGCGCCAGTTGCGAATGATAAATTCATGCATTTCAGCACGAATCCAGTGGACAGCAAAAGAAATCAAGCGCACACCATGATCTGGATTAAAACGTTTCAGCGCTTTCATTAAACCAATATTGCCTTCTTGCACCAAGTCTGGCTCTGATAACCCGTAGCCTGAATAGCTTCTGGCAATGAATGGCACATGGCGTAGGTTGCCCAGAATTAATTGTTGGGCTGCTTCCAGATCATTGTCGTCACGAAAACGACATGCGTACTCATACTCTTGCTCCGCACTCAGTTTGGTAAAACCATTGACGATTGCCAGATAGGCTTGAAAAGAGCCAATTGGCGAAGGTAAATTGTTTGCTGTTATAAGCTGTCCCATCTTGAAGGCACCTCACTCAAATTAAATGGTATGCGTAAATTTTAGCACTCTTATCATCAGAGTGCTAATAATCTAGAAAGTTCAGCAATGGAATTTGAATAAAAGCCACGCAGGATAGCGATTTATGTACCTGATCATAATTAATTTAACAATTTTACGCAGGATTTTTTTCAGCTTCAAGGCACAGAAATAGGCGCATAGTGAGCTATGCGCCTATTTCTGCAACGCCGAAGATAAGAAAAAAGACAAGCAAAATTGTTAAATTTATTATGATCAGGTGCTTATAGCGTACTCGAACTAGATGCTGGTGTTTTGTCCAACAGTTTTTCCGTTTGATTGGGAACTTGATGGTGTTTTTCTATCAATGGCTTGACTGTCTTATCGATTTCCTCAATCAGAATTTCCAATTCTTTCTTGAGAACAGGTGCTCGCGCTGTGATTTTTTGCATCAAATCGACCAAACTTCTGCGAATAGCGGGCGCTTGCTGCTCTAGCTGATTCAGTGATTGATCTAATTCTCTGGAAAATAGTCTGCTGAATTTGTGCAATTCTGCAATGGCATCACCGATATCGCTTTTTTTGCGCAATGATGCCAGCGTGGTTTTATGGTCGACAAACCAGGATTGATCTTGCTTGATTAGTACCGTATCGATCGGAACAGGGACAGAACCAGCATTTTCTAATTCCAGATCAACCTCGACAATCGCATTGTTTTCTTCAATAATTGTTCTTCTTATTTTAAAATTTTTCAGGTGAAGCGAACGCATCAACCTTTCTTCGTTAACACCGTTATTATTGATGGTTAGATTTTTCAGCGTGCTGGAATTGCCTGATTGCACTGCACTCCAGTAGTTACGTGCAACCTCATCGGGCATAACGCTATTTTGCTGGCAACCAATTAACAAGACAGCTGATAAAATTAAAAGAATGTTGAATAAAATACGCCGCATAACTAACACCTCGCTAATGAACGGAAATACAATGTGGTTATCAAAATGCAAATACTGGATTCTAAATGGTATTGAGAGTGTCTCATTTACTCGCATCAAACATTTCTGAATTGTTATTGATAGTGTAAGGATGTTGTACTGTAGAAAACATGAATAGATTGATTTCCATTGCAGCGTTTCTGGTTCTGGTGTGTGTTCTTACTGGCCTGGGTTTCTGGCAATTGCAGCGTGCAGACGAGAAACAGCTGTTAATGGATCAGCAAGCTGATCAGCTGTCTCGCGCGCCGGCTCAGTTGCAAGTGGATAGTGATCACTTGGCGATGCGGCGTTTTCAGCCGGTTTATATCAGTGGTCAATTTGATTGTCAGCACCAACTGTTACTAGACAACAAAATGCTCAAGGGTAAACCTGGTTTTCATGTGATTACAGCGTTTCACCCTAGCACAGCTATTAAGTCAATATTGGTCAATCGTGGCTGGATTCCAATGCATGCTAACCGAGAACCTGATCAACAATATCAGGATTGTCCTGACCAATTATATCAATTGCAAGGCGTGATTAACAATTTTCCAGGCCTGGGATATCACTTTTCCGGTTCCACACAATCAACAACAGAGAATTGGCCATTGATATTACTTGAGCTTGATGCTGAAGTATTGTCGGCTGCTTTGAATTATCCTGTTGTAGATTATCTTTTGTTGATGGATCCTAAATTGGAGGCTGGTTTTGTGCGGGATTGGAGTTTTACACCGAATATTCTGCCTGAGAAACATGTTGCCTATGCGGTACAATGGTTCGCTTTAGCGATTACTTTAATTTGCATCAGTTTATGGAGATTGTGGCGAAATAATAATGACAAACAGCAATAAACAACAAAAAAGAAATCGTCGCACCATTGTGCTGATGCTGTTGATGTCGGTACTTCCAATTGTGGCGGCTATTCTTTTTTACATAAATCCGCAGTGGATCGGTAGTTACAAAAACTACGGCACCTTGATTACACCACCTTTACAGTTACAGAAAAATGATTTAACCGCATTTGGTGATTTTTCCCAGCAACATTTCAGTGAGTTGGATGATCATTGGGTGTTTATACATATCATGCCGGAGCAAGTCAACAGTTGTCATGAACGCTGCGCGAAAGCACTGTATCATTCACATCAGCTGTGGATTATGTTGAACCAGAATTTAATGCGATTACGTCGCGTAGCCGTCTTTCCCAGTGTTGATGTTGCAACAAAGCTGAAGTCAGTCATTGGCGATGACTATTTGCTCTATGCTGTCGGCAGTCAATCCTTGTTTAATCAACTATCAACAGTACTTCCTACACCGATTGATGCTGGCACCATTGTGTTACGCGATCCACTAGGAAATATCATGTTATGGTATAGCGCGGATTTTGACCCCTATAAAGCAAAAAAAGATCTCTCTCGATTATTTAGAACTTCAAGAATCGGTTGAGTACCTAAGGAATGAGAATAAATGACTGTACATTCTTACTTGTCTTTTTGTCCGTCTTCTGTGTTGTAACAACAGTTACATAGCTCACTATGCGCCTGTTGCTACGCCTTGAAGACAAACAAAAATCGTAACTGCTCAGATTGCCCTCTCATGTACAAGAGCAAGGCGAAAGCACGGAGTTTATAAGTAGGTGACCATAAGTTTTTTAACAATTTTACGCAGGATTTTTTATCATATTCAAGACGCATGAACAGGCGCATAGTGAGCTATGTAACTGTTTATGCAACGCCGAAGATGATAAAAAAGACAAGTTAAATGTTAAATGATTTATGATCGAGTACTTACTTTCCATTCCCAATCAAAAAATTAGAATATGAGAAAATTTACACTGTTTTGTATGCTGTTATGCCTGATTGTTGTTGTTTCAGGCAGTTATATGCGCTTGTCACGCGCAGGGCTGGCCTGTCCTGACTTTCCCGGTTGTATCGGTGATATGGTGATTCCCAGCGAATCCACAGTCGACAAAGATGCTTTGGCAAAATTCCCTGGATTTAAATTCAGCGAAATACGTGCCTGGAAGCATATGGCACATCGGTTTATTGCTGTCGGTTTGGGTTTTACGCTGTTATTGTTGCCACTATTGTCATTGTTTCGAAAACAATCCCGAGGCGCTTTAGTCAGTATTTCTCTATTTTCGCTGGCATTATTTGGCGCTCAAATCGCGCTTGGTATGTGGACGATTACGCGCATGCTTTCACCGGTTGTTGTCACTGGACATCTACTCTTGGGTTTTGCTTTGTTTGGTAGCTTGTTCTGGCTGTATTTAAGAGCAAATCCGCATGCAACTCGTTTGCAAGAAAATCATTCTGGCAGCATCGTTGTCATACTCGGTCTACTGCTGTTGTTTGTTCAAGTGATGCTCGGTGGTTGGGTAAGTGCCAATTTCGCTTATTCAGCGTGCCCGGATTTCCCGACCTGCAATGGTCAGTGGTGGCCTAACGCTAACTATATACAAGGGTTTCCAGAAGCATTCGAGTTTGGACTTGAACGTGTTAATGCGTTGTCCAAAGAAGCACGAATCGCTATCTTGTGGACACATCGCCTGGCAGGGTTGGTTGTTTTCCTTTGGCTAAGTTTTGCTGCCTTACGTTCAACGTCTAGTCATAATCCACAACGTGTCCGTGTCGCAGGAAATCTACTCAGCCTGTTTTTGTTATTACAAATAGGTTCTGGAATTGCAACAAGCTTGTATCGTAAAAATCTGCTTGAACTGGGACTAGCGCATAGCACTATCGCATTCGCCCTGTTACTAACATTGCTCTACATCTGGTTCTGGTTACGCTATCAGGATAACCGCACTGAACTCAGAGACCAAGCGCCTCAGACAAGAGACAATCTGCAGCTTCCAGTAAGCAGAGAGCCTGTTGCAGATGCTAAACTGGGTACAGTTCCCGTTGAATATGTCCCACCAACACCGGAAAACCTGTTTGAACGCCTGAGCAAGCAACTGGGCAAAACCCGTGGTGGAATGTCGGGTGTTTTTAGTCAGTTACTGGGACGCGATAAAGTTGATGCTGAATGGCTTGAAGATGCGGAAACCAGCTTGTTAATGGCTGACGTTGGTATTGATGCAACGCAAGACATCATCAATGCTGTCAAGCAAGGTGCTGGCAATGCAAATGGAAACCCAAATACATTAACCGATACACTGAAACAGACAATGTATCAAATGTTAGAACCAGTCAGTCAGCCACTGTCCATTGCTGAAAATGACATTAGACCATTTGTGATTCTGGTTGTTGGTGTCAATGGTGTTGGTAAGACCACAACCATCGGTAAATTAGCCAAGCGCTTAAAACAACAAGGCTTATCAGTGATGCTTGCGGCTGGTGATACATTCAGAGCAGCAGCTGTAGAGCAGCTTCAAGAATGGGGTAAACGTAATGAGATTGCTGTCATTGCTCAGCATTCCGGGGCTGACTCAGCAGCTGTCGTTTACGATGCTTGTGAATCAGCAAAAGCCAAGAAAGTGGATGTGTTGATTGCAGATACTGCAGGACGGCTGCATACAAAAACCAATTTGATGGATGAGCTGAGTAAAATCAAGCGCATATTGGGTAAATTAGACCCTGACGCTCCCCATGAAGTAATGTTGGTACTCGATGCCGGTACTGGTCAGAATGCATTGGAACAAGCCAAACAGTTCAATAAAGCAGTAGATGTCAGTGGAATCGTGCTGACCAAGCTGGATGGCACAGCCAAGGGCGGAATGATTTTTGCGCTGGCTAAAAATCTCGGCAAACCACTGCGCTTTATTGGAGTCGGTGAAGGCATTGATGATTTGCAGGATTTTGATGCACGGCGTTTTATTGATGCTTTGTTTAATAATTAACATAATTTATGTTGCAGCTTAGCCATGTTATCAAAAGATACCCAGGCGGTGCAGAAGCACTGAATCGTATCAGTTTTTCTCTGGAAAAAGGCGAGATGGCTTTTATTACTGGGCCTTCTGGAGCAGGCAAAAGCACCTTGTTTCGGCTAATTGCCTTAATGGAGCGCCCGACACAAGGACAAATTATTCTGGATGGGCAAAACCTGAGTGGTTTACCGATTCGAAAAATCGCCCATATGCGGCGCAAACTGGGGATGATTTTCCAGGATTATAAGCTGCTGGAACAGCGAACAGTGTTTGAAAATGTGGCTTTGCCATTGATTGTTTCTGGTTATGAACCCAATGAAATCCGCGGTCGTGTCAGCGCGTCTCTTGATTTGGTCAGCTTACTTGATAAAGAACAGCGTTATCCTTTGTCCTTGTCTGGTGGTGAGCAACAACGCGTGGGTATTGCCAGAGCACTGGTGCACAAACCTAAACT
>JAZGEP010000318.1:0-5526 GCA_036478815.1 Methylococcales bacterium | reverse complement strand
CGTTGACTGGATATAAAAATCACCGACCGATTACAGTAACAATCGATGGTAATGAGCGTCACTGTGAGACTTTTAAGCTACCACCAGTAGAGGGAGAGCCGATTATTGAAAGTGAGTCAGCTATTCTCGAACCGATATTTATCAGTTGGGGCCAAGGACACCAGATAGGACATGAAGCAATTGATGCAGGTACTATTGCTCCTCGGCCACCTCGGATGAAGGTGGGAACAGCGCTCTGTAATGCAGTCAATATAATCAGTTTTGAAGGTAAACCTCCTGTACTGGCATCCCCCGATTCTCCTAATGTGAAAAATATATCAGGAGTGATTGCCAGTGATGCAAGCATGTTACAAATGCATTTTGTTCATTCTGAAGAGACTGGATTAAGCAGACCGGTACTTGGGTTCAGGTTGACTACTTTTGTCAATGGTACATTGGAAGGTGGAAAAATACTCGCAAATTATGCTGTGTTAAAACCCCATCTAAATTCTCCGTAAAGTTGTCATCGATGTGTCGCTATGAACTTTAGAAACGGTGTAGTATGTTATCCAGTGCTGAATTACAACCAGATTCTATAGAAATTAATCAAGGTGAAACAATGAAAATCTTAAAAATAATCTTAATGCTATGTTTGACAAGCGTTTTTTCTCAAGCGGCCAATGCAGAAAGTATTTGGGATAAACCAATTGAAAACGCAGTGGACAATGTTTCTGCAACAGTCTATCGCAGCGCAACCTGTGGTTGTTGTAAAAACTGGATCAAACACATCGAAAAACATGGTATTACTGTTGCAGATAATGTGCTAGAGCAAGGTGCATTGTCTCAGCTTAAAACTCAGCATGGAATTACGCCTGGACTGCAATCCTGTCATACCGCAGTGATTGGTTCTCAGGTTATAGAAGGACATGTACCAGCTGCAGATATTATGAGCATGTTAAAGAAAAAAACCTCTGTTTACGGATTGACAGTACCACAAATGGTTACTGGTTCGCCGGGTATGGAAATGGGTGATACGAAAGCCCCATTTAAGGTAATTAGTTTTGATCAGTCAGGAAAATCTCAAGAATACAACAGTTACAGTAATTACTGACAGGAATTTTAGTTGGCAAAGGATGCGCGATTGATTTTAACCGGCGACATTGGTGGTACCAATACTCGTCTGGCATTGTTCACAGTATTTGAAGATCAATTACACTGCCAACATCATGCCACGTATCCCAGCGCTGACTATGACTCGCTTGAGCAAATTGTCGATGAATTTATGGCAACCCAGGCTGAGCAAGTTGAATCCGCTTGTTTTGGGGTTGCTGGTGTTGTTACTAATGGACGCTGTGATGCGACCAATTTGCCATGGATCATGGATGAAAGTGAATTGGCAGCACATTGCCAGTTGACAACTGTTCGACTCATCAATGATTTGGAAGCAGCTGCACATGGTGTGTTAGCGCTTGATGAGAATGATTTAGTCGAACTGAATCCAAATGCGCACCCTGATCCTGTCGGCAATCGAGCTGTGCTTGCAGCAGGTACAGGATTGGGGGAAGCGACCCTCTACTGGGATGGCGCGCAATATTACCCATTTGCAACAGAGGGTGGACATTGTGATTTTGCCCCTGCTGACCAATTACAAGATGACTTGCTGATTTGGTTACGCACTCGCTGGGGTGCTCATGTCAGTTACGAACGCATACTTTCCGGTCCAGGCTTGCAAGAGATTTACAGCTGGTTGATAACAAGTGAACGAGAACCAGAGCAGCCAGCAATTCGTTCAAGAATGCACATGCAAAATGCTTCTGCTGTTATCTCTGAGGCAGCGTTAGCCCAGCAAGATTCTGCCTGTGAGCATGCATTACAACTGTTTATTCGTATTTACGCACAAGAAGCTGGCAATATGGCATTAAAAAGTCTAGCAACAGGTGGTATTTATCTGGCTGGCGGCATTGCACCAAAAATTTTACCCGCGTTACAAAGTGAATTGTTTTTACAATCCTGGCTTAGTAAAGGACGCTTCAATACCTTGTTGGAAAACATCCCGGTCAAAGTGGTTGTTCATCCACAAGTGTCACTGATCGGTGCCGCACATTGTTTGCTGGATTGACAGATTTTTTAACGATCCTTTCCCACAAGTCCACAGTATTTTCTGGACTATTTCTAATAAATTCAAGTGTCTGATTGACTCTCCAGTCAATCTAATCATTTAGTCTTTGCGCCAGACATTTCAACGAGTAGAATAGTCAGGTATGTGAATCAATAAATCTTCACTGCTGACTTTTCCTGCTCATTGCTGCGTTGTGTCTACACAGTGACATTGTTTGCTATGCAATGGTGATTACGCCTTGAATATCAACAGGAATTCTCTGTCAGTTTTAGATCTAATTGCATTCCAGTCGCAATGAAACTCGGTTTTTATCGTAACAATATTCTCTGGAGTCACCCCAATATGGTTGATCATTTATCAGTTATTCCTTCTGTAGCAAACGCTGATCAACTGCGCATACCGCCACATTCTATCCAGGCTGAACAAGCTGTCTTAGGTGGATTAATGCTGGATAACGAAGCGTGGGACAAGATTGCCGACAAGGTCGCCGAGGAAGATTTCTATCGCAAGGAGCATAAACTGATTTTTCGTGCGATCAACCGTCTAGCGCAGGACGATCAACCATTTGATGTCATTACTCTTTCTGAACTGATTGAAAAAACCGATGAACTGGAAGATGTTAGTGGACTGTCGTATCTGGCGACACTGGCAAATAATACACCCAGTGCAGCCAATATTCTTGCTTATACCAAGATTGTGCGGGAGAAATCGGTGTTGCGCCAATTGGCGCATGTCGGTACCGAAATTGCTGAATCTGCTTATGAAGGTGATGGCAAGGAGCCCGCTCAGTTATTGGAAATGGCTGAGCAACAAGTGTTTCAGATTGCCGAGCAAGGTAGCCGTGGTAAAGCCGGATTTGCGCCGATTCGTTCGTTGTTATCAGAAGCAGTGGAGCGCATTGAAACCCTGTTTCAAGGCGATGGTGGACTGACGGGTGTCACCACCGGATTTCGTGATTTGGACGAAATGACCTCTGGCTTGCAAGCGTCTGATCTGGTGATCGTCGCTGGTCGTCCATCGATGGGAAAAACCAGTTTTGCAATGAATATGGCAGAGACTGTAGCGATTAAAGAAAGAAAGCCGGTGGCAATATTCAGTATGGAAATGCCGGGAGTACAGCTGGCAATGCGTATGATGTCGTCATTAGGACGCATTGATCAGAGTAAAATGCGTACCGGGAAACTCGAAGATGATCAGTGGCCACGGCTGACTTCAGCGGTCAATTTACTGGCTGAAGCGCCGATGTTTATCGACGACACACCAGCATTGACTCCTGTGGAGCTGAGAGCGCGTTCACGACGTTTGGCGCGTGAGCATGGTCAGTTGGGATTGATTGTGATTGATTATCTGCAACTCATGCAATCACCGTCCAGTGGCGAAAATCGAACTGCCGAGATTTCGGAAATCTCGCGCTCATTAAAAGGGCTTGCCAAAGAACTGAATGTGCCGGTGATTGCCTTGTCGCAGCTCAATCGAAATCTTGAACAACGCCCGAATAAGCGTCCGGTGATGTCAGATTTACGTGAATCGGGCAGTATTGAGCAGGATGCGGACGTGATTATATTTATCTACCGTGATGAAGTGTATAATGACGATTCTCCAGATAAAGGTAAAGCCGAAATTATTATTGGCAAACAAAGAAATGGTCCGATTGGCCATGTATCACTGACATTTCTTGGTCAATACACACGATTTGAAAATTTTGCGGCCGATTTATATGCCGATGAGGACTTTGGATGATCGAAGGTGTTCCACCTTCAACCCTTGCATTGGTTGATAGCAGTGCATTCCAGCATAATCTAAGACAGGCACGCAAACATGCTCCGCACAGTCGAGTCATGGCGGTCATTAAAGCCAATGCCTACGGACATGGACTGGTCAGAGTAGCCAGAGCGTTGCAAGATGCCGATGCCTTGGCAGTGGCGCGGGTAAAAGAAGGGATTGTGTTGCGCAAAGCTGGCATCACCACTCGTATTGTTGTATTGCAGGGCTTTTTGAATCGCGACGAACTGGATGCACATCACAATTTTCAGCTGGAGCCAGTGGTGCATGGTTTGCATCAGCTACGCTTGCTTACATCTTGCAATGATCTGAATCAATTATATCTCTGGCTCAAACTGGATACCGGAATGAACCGCTTGGGTTTTCAACAAGCAGACTGGCAGGCTGTTACTGACTGGCTACATCAGCATCAAAACAAATTGGCTGGACTGACCTGGATGACGCATCTTGCCAATGCTGATGATGTGTCCGATACCACAACCATGAAACAGATTAAATTGTTCCGTGAATTTACCAGTGGTCGATCAGAAGCGGTTAGCATTGCTAATTCAGCTGGAATCCTGGGCTGGAAAAAATCCCATACAGAATGGATTCGTCCCGGCTTGATGCTCTATGGTGTTTCACCGTTTACTGACCGTACAGGTAGTGATCTAGCACTACGACCAGCAATGACATTACAATCACGTCTGGTGAGCATCAAACAACTTCAAGCTGGCGATGCAGTGGGTTATGGTGGAGACTGGGTTTGTTCACAACCAATGCGTCTGGGTGTGGTCGCAATCGGCTATGGCGATGGTTATCCACGCGCAGCACAGACTGGTTCTTTGGTGGTGGTGAATGGTGTAACAGTCCCCATCGTCGGACGTATTTCAATGGATATGTTAACAGTAGATTTAACGGCATGTCCGACAGCGCATGAGGGTGATGAAGTCATCCTTTGGGGTGAACAGCTGGCAGTGGAAACTCTGGCAAAGTCGTCAGCCACAATTGCCTATACCTTGTTGTGTGGGATTACTCGACGTGTTGGGATTGTTGACGTTGCGCAAACCAATGAAAATGTCGAAATACAGTCACAGTTGGTCGTTGAGCGCGAGGAGGCTGTCCAAGAATAGAAACCTACTGCGAAAAAGCGGATTTTGGCCCATTTTTCCGATTAAATTCGTAAAATACAACAAGTATTCGCCTCATTATAATCGAAACAATGGACTCAAAACCGCTTTCCCTCGCTACGGCTTCTATTTTCGGACAGTCCCCTAGTATTTGATTATGCACTTTAGGCAGGTAAACATACAAAATTTACGAAAACCCAAACAGTTAACGGATTGTCCATCCCAACAATAAATTAAATGTTTGTTTTTAAAATACTATTTATTTTTACCTCACCTGAATTCGTATCATAAGTGCATATTCTCTGCATGTAACTGAAGCATGACACGATGTCTTTAGGAGCAAGACATCGATTGTCCACTGTCAACAGTTACTAAGCCACTGCCAGAGGATACCAATGAACTATCAACATCTCAGTCTTGCTGAAAGACATTATATCGAAATTGAAAGCAAAGCAGGAACATCATTGAACAAGATTGCGCAAGCGTTTCATCGCTCACAGAGCACGGTGTCGCACGAGATCAATCGCAACACAGGAC
>JAZGEP010000317.1:0-2183 GCA_036478815.1 Methylococcales bacterium | reverse complement strand
GTGTAGGCTCTACCTTTTCTATTAGTTTAAAAAATGTCGATGTGTCTGCAATCAATGCGCAAACATTATCCCAACTGAAGCCGATTAACACCGACACAGTGCAGTTTAAATCTGCAGTCGTCATGGTAGTCGACGATGTCGACAGTAATCGGGATTTAATCAGAGAAAGCTTTGCAGAAACAGCGATCACCATCATCGAAGCAGAAAACGGCAAGCAAGCTGTCGATAAAGTTCGCCAGCAAACCATTGATCTGATATTAATGGATCTCAGAATGCCCGTGATGAGTGGTTATGAGGCGGCCAGGCAAATCAAGTCGATCCAAGAAATACCAATCATTGCCTTAACCGCATCAGTGATGAGAGATGAGCATGAACGCATTAAAAGTGAGCATTTTAATGGCTATTTACAAAAACCGGTATTACGTACTGATTTATTTCAAGAGCTCAGCCGTTTTCTGGCGCATCAACTCATTGAGCAAGATTGCCAACCAGTAACAACTTTAATTTTGTCTGAACAACAGAAAAAAGTTCTCCCTGATGTGTTACAAAAGCTTGAGCAACAAACCAAACAATGGCAAATCATTCAACAAAACAATAACCTCTCCGAAATCAAAAAATTTGCCGATAGTTTACTGGAGATTGCTGAAACTTATGATTTTAAACCAATCAAGGATTACGCTCATCTGCTTAATGAACAAATCAGTTTTTTTGATATTGAAGGGATGAAACAACAACTCAGCAACTTTACTACTATGCAGACTGCTTTCGAGGAATTGCATAAAGGCAGTTGGCAGGACTCGAAGTGATAGACCTTCCGCGCTCAAGAATACCCCATTGATAGCACACCATTTTTTACGAATGGCGTTGTTGCAAAGCCTTCCAATAGCCTGCTATTACTGCGTCTTTGTGCCTAGAAGGCTGTCCGAGAATAGAAACCTACTGCGGAAAAGCGGATTTTGGCCCATTGTTCCGATTAAATTCGTTTAATACAACAAGTATTCGCCTCATTTAATCGAAAAAATGGACTCAAAACCGCTTTCCCTCGCTACGGCTTCTATTCTCGGACAGCCTCCTAGCCCTTCATAAAAACTGCCGCACTCTAAATGAGGTATTCTTGAACGCGAAAGGTATATCATTCTAAGAATATGTTTAGACTTTTGACCAATTGGTGACAATAATCGTCTTGATGCACATGATTGGTCATCAATAAATAATCTATCAGGAGAGTGTGAAAATGACCACGATAACTTTATCACAACTGTCTATATACCCCGTTAAATCTTTGGCTGGTATAGCATTGTCAGAAAGCGACCTTCAGCAGACCGGATTACGTTTCGACCGACGTTGGATGATTGTGACAGCAGATGGTAAATTCCTGACCCAGCGCAGCCAACCACAAATGGCGCTGGTGCATACACGAATCGAGAATGGTCAGCTGATTCTCAGTAAACACACTATGCCAGATATACAGATTCCACCGACTGTGACGAATGCCAAACGTATGCTGGTAACTGTGTGGCGTGATACGGTGAGTGCAACTCATATTAGTAAAAAGGTCGATCAGTGGTTGAGCGAAGCAATTGGGATGGCATGTCATTTGGTGTTTTTTCCGGATGATGTGGTTCGGGGTGTCAACCCCAAATATTCAAAACCAGGTGATAACACTGCGTTTGCAGATGGGTATCCGTTATTGTTGATCTCCCAGGCATCGTTAGATGATTTGAATTCACGTCTTCAACAGCCGTTGCCAATGAAACGCTTTCGACCCAATCTTGTCGTCACAGGTTGTGAGCCATACGCAGAGGATCTATGGAAAAACTTTCAGATTGGTGACATCCGGCTACGCATTGCCAAACCTTGCTCACGTTGTGCAATTACCACAGTCGATCCTGAAACCGGAAAGTATGCTGGCAAAGAGCCGTTACGCACTTTAAGCACCTATCGCCGGCAAGATAATATGGTGATGTTTGGACAAAATTTGTTGCACGATAATATCGGTAAGTTACGAATTGGTGATAGGGTGACGGTCAGTTGTAGGGATTAAATAACTTACCAAACTAGTAGTCTTTCAATCTGATATCGCCTAATCTGAAAGTACTTTCTCATAAATAGTCAATATTTTATTGAGAGTGCATATGAAAAAGAAATTCATTGTCCGGTTGTCAGATGTTAATTGATATGGG
>JAZGEP010000316.1:0-9489 GCA_036478815.1 Methylococcales bacterium | reverse complement strand
AGGTAGAAAAATAGCGAAGAATATGGGGATTCAAATCATTGGATTTCTGGGTATTTTGTTACTCAATTATCGACATGACAGGCTAAGCAAAGAAGAAATAGAGGATATTCTGCATCATGCAAACAATTTTAATTTCAGATTGTCAGAAAAACTAAAACAAGATTTTTTTGAAAAACTATAAGGGTGCTTTTCCAGTTGCTTCGAGGGCAATAATTGATGGTGCAAGATTTTTAATTTTCAGTCCAATTAATCTTTTCATAAAGTCTATCCAGTTTTTCCGCTTTTACCGGATTTCGTGATCGAACAAAATCGATTCGTCCATGCAGATGCGCCTTGAAATGCGGACGTTGTTTTCTATTTTGCGATTTAGGGCCTGACTGTACACAGTTATATAATATCGCTTTCAATTGAAAATAATCTTTTCGTGGGTAATTTGGAAAACTGTTCAGAGTCATACCAGTTAATCGTTGACTCACTCTCTAGTGCATCAGTCTGGTTTTACGATGATTAACCGAGAACCCTTCAGTGATTGCAATATGTGCGACCAAAACTGGTAAATGTCGAGCAATCCAAGCAAAACTGGAATCACCTGAGAAAGCCAGGTCACCGGCATAGCGCGTATAATCAACGCCTAGTTTTTTGGCCAACGCCGCAAGACGTAAATTTAGTACAGCAAATCGTAAGTTCGACTAATAATGTGTCGGTCTATATTCCCGATAGCTGCGTTGAATACGCTTGATGCAGCCTGCTACACAACTGTTTCTACAACGCAGAAAACGGACAAAAAAAACAAGTCAAGATGCGGATATTATTAAATACTCGCTCCGAAGTTAAGCGAGTGCAATCAGATATATGCAATCAATGAAAGAACCGAAAATTTGCATTGACCAGAGAGTTTGCAGATCATCACTACAATCGATTTCAATGGTAAGGAACGTGCATGGAATAACTTGAACAATGATGGCGCAGGATTTTTGTTTCTGACGAAACGATCTCAAGAGGCGCATAGTTGTTCTACGCAACGATTGAGATCGTTTCGTCGGGAGCAAAAAGACAAGCCAGAATGTTCAAGTTATTTCATGCACGTTCCTAAATGTGAGGTCCTTATAAAAACACTTATCAGTGCAGTCGCATCAAATAAATATTTTTGTAAAAGAAAAGAAGTTGGTCAAGTGATTACGGAATAGATTATTACGGGTTGCCTGACTCGGAAAACTAGCTCACCTTTTTCGTCAGACTCGTGAGAAATACGGGCAGCACTAATCTAATCAGTCGGATTTGAAGTATCTGGATACAGCTTGAATCAATTTCAGCTGTTCTTGGTTGGGTTCTGATTCAAACCCTGCGATTTGTTTCATCAGCTCTAGGAGGCTGTCCGAGAATAGAGAGCCTACTGCGGAAAAGCGGATTTTGGCCCCTTTTTCCGATTAAATTCGTTTAATACAGCATGTATTCGCCTCATTTAATCGGAAAAATGGACTCAAAACCGCTTTCCCTCGCTACGGCTTCTATCCTCGGACAGCCTCCTAGTACTGATTGTTTCTGACTAGTGTCAAAGTCTCTGCGGCTATGACCCAGAATCTTGCCAACCTTATCGGTTAAAGGAAATGCATCTTTCAAAAAATGGCTGCTGGAAACAAATAGTCCACTTGCATGTTCTGCTCATTTTTGTATAGCTCTAAAACAACCCGCTTATGTTCTGAGCTCAACTCACCTTCTGAGCGCGCAACACCTAGTATCAATAGGCCAGCAGCCTCTAACGGTTTGGTTATATTATAGAGTGGGTTGGAGTGATATTTTGTTTGCCAATGGCGTCGGCGTCTCCATAAAAATGGATTCAGCGAATCCTGCTCCGGATTGTTTCATCGCATTGATAGCCCAGAATAAACCGGCTACTGCTGTCAATAATCCGATAACAATGTGCATGGTTAGCGAGTTCCAAAAACCACGATTGTTTTGCCTTTCGCAGTAATGAGCTTCTGTTCTTCAAGTATTTTGAGAACGCGTCCAGCCATTTCTCGTGAACAACCTACAATACGCCCCAGTTCTTGTCTGGTAATACGGATTTGCATGCCATCAGGGTGAGTAATGGCATCTGGTTCCCGACATAAATCCATCAGTGTTTTGGCAATTCTTCCAGTCACATCCAAGTAAGCCAGATGACTGACTTTACGGCTGGCTTGTAACAGTCTTGTTGAGAGTTGTTCGCCCAATGCGAATAAGAGTTCCTGAGCATGTGGCTCTAGCTCGGCATCGAGTAATTGCAGAAATCGACTATGCTTGATTTCTGCAAGTAGGCACGGTGTGCGTGTTACCACAGAAACTGAACGCTTCATTTCACCAATAAATACTCCAACCTCTCCAATGAATTCAGATTTGTTCATATAGGCAAGCACAATTTCACGCTTTCCATCTTCCATCTCTTCTTGCATAGTAATAGCAACTGAACCCTCTACAATGTAATATAAGGTATCACCAACATCACCGGGTTTGATAATTTCCTGGCGATGCGGATATCGCTTGGTATGACAAAAGCTCAGGAATTTTCGAAGTGCTTCTTCTCTTTCTGGAGGCGGCGCTGGACGTAATGGCGTTACTATCATATTACTTAACTCGTAGTTAATCACACGGACATTGGTTACCAGTAAGTGTAGTCATCATTCGATATTTTGTAAGATAACCATAGCTTTAATAATTATTACAAACAGTATCGAAACGTATTAAACAAGCTTTGTTTTAATACCTAAATTCTGCATGAGATCATGCATACAAATCTCAAAATATTGTTTTCAAGATAAAATTTAACTCTTCTTATGATTTCCGAACATATAAATCTTGTCTATTGATCAATAGCTCACACTCTATTTGCGAATATTTTCAGAATTTTATTAGCGCTTCTGTGGAACACAAGGCAAGTAATAATTCGGATATTATCGAACCCTCGTTCCTAAGCCTATAGAGCAATTTTTTAACATGACAAGTGCGAGCGCCCTTTGGTCTGTGGTAGCATCGGTGATTTGATTGAGAAATGAGTATGAAAGCACGAGTTAAATGGGTGGAACAAGTCACGTTTATGGCGCAAGCCGATAGTGGTCACGCTGTGATTATGGATGGGCCACCTGATGGTGGCGGACGAAATCTTGGTGTGCGTCCGATGGAAATGTTACTAATGGGAATGGGCGGATGCACTGCTTATGATGTGATTCATATTCTCAAAAAAGGCCGTCAGCCAGTAACCGATTGTGTTGTTGAATTAACGGCTGAGCGTGCCGACACTGTTCCCAGCGTGTTTACCAGCATTCATGTGCATTTTATTGTTAGTGGGAAAGCGTTATCGGAAAAAGTAGTGGGACGAGCAATCACGCTAACTGCTGAAAAATATTGTTCTGCTTCGATTATGTTATCGAAAGCTGTGGAGATTACTCACGATTTTGAAATTGTAGAGTCGGAATAACCAGGCATGAACAAGCTTGCCCTCCATGGCTTTAACAATATTACCAAGTCGTTAAGTTTTAATATCTACGATGTTAGTTACACCAAGCCGGAGCATACACAACAGTACCTCAACTATATTGATGAATCTTATAATGCAGAACGTCTCACCAAGATTTTACATGATGTCACTGAAATCATCGGTGCCACCGTACTCAATGTTGCCCGACAAGAATACGAACCACAAGGTTCAAGTGTCACCATGTTGATCGCTGAAGGGATACAATCCAAGGATGCAGTTAATAATCTGGAACAACCCGGTCCAGTGCCGGAGTCAATTGTCGGGCATCTGGATAAAAGCCACATTACAGTGCATACCTATCCAGAAAGCCATCCTCATAACAATATTAGTACGTTTCGTGCTGACATTGATGTGTCCACTTGTGGCTATATTTCTCCATTGAAAGCATTAAATTTTCTGATTCATAGTTTTGAATCAGATATCGTTATCGTTGATTATCGCGTGCGTGGTTTTACTCGCTATGAAAATGGCACAAAACTGTTTATTGATCATGAAATAAGCTCGATCCAGAATTTCTTATCAAGAGATATTGGCGAGCGTTTCCAGATGGTTGATGTCAATTTATACGAGGAGAACCTGTTCCATACCAAAATGATGGCGAGTAGTTTTAACCTGGATGATTATTTGTTTGATAGCAGTAATGATCCACTATCTAACCAAGAGCTCGAAGTTGCCGAAAAAATATTAAAACATGAGATTGCTGAAATATTCTATGGTCGAAATTTTGATGATGACAAAGCGCCGAAGAATTAGCAACCCTGAATCAAGAAATGACGATGACAATGCGTTACGTTCGGTAAAGTCCGTCAAACGCAGGATACTGTGATATACGAACCACATCAAATGAAGCGATAGTTTTACGTTAGGAATGTGCAATGACACTGGAGCATGGGAGAATAAAAAAACATGGGGCGTGCTGACTATCGGAAGCACATCCTATTTCTCTAATTAGAGAAATAGTAGTCCACCACATACCCCAAGGATTTTTGGAGCTACGATAAAGATCTTACACGTGTTATTTGCTAAAACCATGAGGGTCAAGTAGGCTAGCGACTAATTTCAATAGTCCGCTAATGTTAATCAGCCATGTCTAAAAAACCCATTCCTTATAAAGTCGATGTATACCATGTTTTTCTCGCTTCTCCCGGTGATATGGATGATGAACGGAAAGCGGTCAGGGAATTTTTTAATCAATATAACCTCACTAATGCTAATCAACGCAAACTAGAATTTAAAGTGGTTGATTGGGAAAATTATTCGGATATTGGCTTGGGACGCCCACAGCAATTAATTACCAAACAAACACTGGAAAAATACAAAGATTCCCTGGTGTTATTTATTGGATTATTAGGACAACGTTTTGGTACGCCAACTGGCGATAACCAATCGGGTACCGAGAAAGAGTTTCAAGTCGCGCTTGCTTATCGAAAGGAACACGGTGATTACCCCGAAATCAAGTGGTTTTTTCGTGAACAGTGGAGCAATAAAGGAGTACAAACTGACGTTGATGTATTACTAAAAACCACCGAACAGCTGAAAAAAGTAAAAGCCTTCAAGAATGCTTTGCTAACAGAAGGGGAACAGCAATCTCTCATCCAAAGTTTTCAAACCAGTAATAAATTTCCAGATATTCTTGCAAATGACTTACAGCGTTGGCTGCATGATTCAGAAAGATCCTGGAATCAAACATCTGAGCCAGATAAAACTAAAAACAAGCAGACTGCAAACACCTCTCCAATTTTAACAACACCTTACTTCGCTATTTGGCAAAGACTTTTGGCAGCTGAATGCGCGCGTTTGCCGCTAGAGGTGTTGGACCCTCGCCAGGGACTGGAAAATACAGCAGACCCGATTAAGTTGCCGGATATTTTTGTACCTCTGAAAGCAGTCGCACCAACAAAAAAATGGCTTGAAGCTGAGCGCTTGGATGCGCAGCTTGTACGAGAAATAACCACTGCTAAACACAGTGACTCATCCACCGAACCTGAGGATGTTATCGCTTTGCTAGAACAACAACGACTCGCTGTGCTGCTCGGTGATCCGGGTTCAGGCAAGTCAGTGATGCTCAATCAACTGTGCTGGCAATTAATCGAAGATCAGCAGCGATTACCAGAGTATTTGCATGGATGCTTGCCAGTGCGGATTATCCTGCGTCGTGTTGCGATACCGGCAACAGCCACAGAAGGTAAAGCAGCGTGGCTTTGGGACACGCTACAAGCAGATATAGCTGAGCTGCTGGACACTCACAAAGACCATGCTGCTGCCGTCGTTGCAGAACTCAAGCAGCGCTTGCTTGAACAAACAACTGGATTGATTTTGCTGGATGGTTTGGACGAGGTGTCTGGTTCAAACTCTGCCAGCAACCATCACAGCCATCGCAGCTTGTTATTGGAAGCCATCGTCAAGCTGATTACCGAGCTACCCGATACAACCCGCTTTATTGTCAGTGCCAGACCCTATGCCTATACCGATCCACGCTGGCGACTACCCAACTTCACAACTTTAATTCTCACATCATTTGATAAAGATCAACGCCAGCAGTTTATTGAAGGCTGGTATAACACGGCCAAACAGCGTTTTGGCTTGCGTAGTGAAACGCTAAAACAACGTGTTCCAGAACTACTGCAACAAGTGGAAGAGAAAGAGCATTTACGTGAATTGGCGCAACGCCCGTTATTGTTAACGCTTATCGCCACGCTCCATGCCAGCGGTAAACGCATGCCAGAAGATCGCGCAGAACTGTATGAAGAAAGCGTTAATTTATTACTCTACCAATGGCGCAACGCCAAGGATTTTACTGCAAATACACAACAAAACCTGCACATTGATGAAATCACTTTGCGTGGCTGTTTGCAACAGTTAGCCTACACTGTACACCGTGAACAAGGCCTGCAAACCAACGACACCAATGACACCGCTGATATTAACAAAGAACAGCTGCTAAAAGCCTTCGAACCACTGCTGGAAACCATGGGACGTAGGGATTTATTAACTTATTTACAACAACACTCCGGTATTCTAATCGCTAGAGACGACGATCAGTTTGCTTTTCCGCATCGCTCTTTTCAGGAATACCTGGCAATGGGTTGGCTGACCGCTCAGTCTGGAGAGGAACTGAGTCAAACAGTTCGCGCAAACCCGCTTTGGTGGCGCGAAGTGTTTTTGCTGGCACTACTCAAGCTGCGTAAAACTCCGAAATTTGCGATTACATACATTCGAGAGTTGCTTGAAAACAATGCAACGCCAGCAAGCGATAACCAACAGCGTTTGCTGGTGCTTACTGGCTTAGGGTTGGTTGAACTGGGATTGATTGATTGGAACAACACTGATTATCAAGCACTACGCAAAACAATTCGTCAAGACATTGTGACTATCCTGCACAATCCAGAGAGTTTGAATATTCCTGAGCGCGCCGAAGTCGGTCGTGTGTTGGGTGATATTGGCGACCCGCGCCCTGGAACTGGTGTAACTGCAGATGGCATACCAGATATCGCCTGGAAACTGATTCCTGCAGGTAAAATAACACTGGAGGGTAGTACCGTTACATTTCCTGTTGAAGCATTCCATCTGGCGCGTTATCCAGTTACCAATGCTCAATTTCAGGCTTTTGTTGATGATGCTAATGGCTACAAGAATGCTCAATGGTGGGCTGGATTGGAACAACAACAGGATGAACCGGTATCATCAAGCTGGAACAATGCCAACCATCCCAGAGAAACAGTTTCCTGGTTCGAAGCCATGGCATACTGCGCCTGGTTATCTCAACGATTGAATAAAAACATCCGCTTGCCAACTGAATGGCAGTGGCAACAAGCCGCGTGTAGTGGTCATTCCGATTTTGATTATCCGTGGGAAGAAAACTATCAAAGCGGTTATGCCAATATTGATGAAACGGCAAATGAGGTTGGTAGTTATTATCTTCAACGAACCACTGCGGTTGGTATCTATCCACAAGGAGACTCAATGCAAGCTATTTCTGATTTAAGTGGCAATGTCTGGGAGTGGTGTTTGAATACATACGAGAATCCCAACAATATTTCAGTGTCGGGTACTGATAGTCGCGTGGTTCGCGGCGGTTCCTGGCTCAACGATTCAGACTTCGCTCGTGCTTCCTCTCGCTACAACTCCCATCCTGACTACCGCAGCGACCATCTTGGTTTTCGGGTGTGTTGTTTTTCTCCCATCTAACACTGAATACGGTTTCACTGAAACTCTGATCTCTGACTTGCTGTTCTCTGATAGCGCGCAGCGCTCGATTTTTTATTGCCAATTGATTTAACCACATTGACAAGCGCATAATACACTTGCTGGCTTGCCAGTAGGGTTGCCCGTAAATAGACGCGTGGTTCGCGGCGGTTGCTGGATCAACAATTCAGACAACGCGCGTGCTTCCTATCGCAACAACAACCATCCTGACAACCGCAACAACACTATTGGTTTTCGGGTGTGAATTTTTCTCCTATGGCTTCTGTTCTATGGGAAAAACAGGGGACAGCAGTAGAAATGATTAAGGAACGTGCATGAAATAACTTCAGAACTCCTGAGGTCGAGGATTTATTGTTGATACGATATTGTTCTATGTACAAGGTTGGTGGTGAGGAACGAACCCCAACAATTTCAATCAAATGCTGTTGGGGTTCGCTCCTCACCACCAACCTACACATACGACTTGGTATCACCTTAAAATCATGCATTTTTTGTAAGCTATTGTTTTTAAAGTTCTGAGATCAGGTGTTCTGAACTTGAACAATTGACGTAGGATTTTTGTTCATATGCAAGGCGCGAAAACAGACGCATAGTGAGCTATGTAACTGTTAGCGTGATGAATTTAAATTTCACCAGCCACCTTTGCTTGTTGATAAATATAATCCACATAGCGATCGATCATATGGTCACTAAAATAATCAAATTCACCTACTCGAAGGCCTTTAAAAAAACCACGCGAACGATCTTTTCCGCGTTGAAATGGGTTGAGTGTCTTGATTTGTCCATTGGCATTCAGATACATTTCCTGACCCGTATGACGATAGCCCAACCAGGCAGGAGGAACGCGGGTGACGATGTCGTTATTGTTAACCCAGCGCAAATAATCGACTTTAGCATGATTGATATAGCGCTTATTCCCCACCCGCGGGCTACCGAAAGTGTAGATTTGCTCAGGACTTGATGAAATATGCGATAACAAGCAACGCCCTGCACAGATCGTTGTCATGGCACCACCTAAAGAATGGCCGGTAAACCATAAGGTTTTAGTATTATCCAGCAATGCTTTTTCCAGCACGGGCCATAAATCATCAACCTCTTGCTTGAAACCACGATGGACGCGCCCAACGGTTTCAGCAATCGCGGTTTGAGCATTCATGTCCGCTTTCAGGTCATTCCACTCATTAGGCTCAGTTCCACGACACGTAATTACATGGTCTGTTTCGCTAATCAAAGAATACGCTTGTGCGCCGCCCTGGTTATAAAATTTCACGTCAAAAAAATTCAGTGGCTCGACAGCCAGAATGACTTCTTCTTCAGGAAGATAGGAAATCATTGAAAGTTCGGCAAACAACAGTGATTTTGCCAATACACCTAGCGTGTTAATAGGGCCGTTGATTGACGAACGTACCAATAAATCATCCGCTTTCTGCTCGGAAATTGGTTTGTCGTGTTTGCAGCAAGTCTGGTGAGTTGATTCTTGTTGCATCTTTACTTTGTTTTACCGCGTGCATTGCTATTGCTGGCTAATGTTTTTAATCCAAACCAGATTGCCACACTCAGTAATATTGACGCCAACGTACTAAGAATGGCAATGGTATAGCTCATTGAGGACCACTGCACTGTATAATTGTCTGCCCAAATCGGCGGCGTTACGCCTGGAATACTCGGCAAATCCCCATCCTCGTTACCTTTGCCAACAACCAATTGGGCTTTCATGCCATTTTCAGTATGTTGGGCTACATCACAATGCACCAGGTAGGTTTTATCTT
>JAZGEP010000315.1:0-4040 GCA_036478815.1 Methylococcales bacterium | reverse complement strand
CAGCTGCTTATATTACTGTTTCACGGGTTGGCGATCAGCAAGTCTTGAAAATAGAAGAGACAGTTAAAAACTACGTGCAGAACCTTTCATTGCCAGCTGGAGTGAGCAGTACCATCTGGTCTAATCGTGCTGAAAATTTGCGCGCCAGAGTTGATTTACTGGTTCGCAATGGCTTGATGGGATTGATATTGGTGTTTGCTGTATTGGTATTATTTCTCGAATTGCGCTTGGCATTTTGGACCACCATGGGCATCCCGATTTCCTTTATGGGCGCATTTCTGATTATTTATAGCGTTGGTGGCACTATCAATATGATCAGCTTGTTTGCCTTTATTTTGGTGTTAGGCATTGTGGTCGATGACGCAATTATTGTTGGTGAAAATATTTATAACAAGCGTGAGCAAGGTCTGAACCCGCTCAATGCTGCTATCGAAGGTCTGAAGGAAGTTATTGCTCCAGTGAGTATCGGTATTTTTACGACAATTCTGGCGTTTACACCGTTATTGTTTACAGAAGGTCACTTAGGGCAGATTTTATGGGTAACGCCTGTTGTCGTCATCAGTGTATTACTCATGTCATTATTGGAAGCCTGCCTGATCTTGCCATCCCATCTTGCTTATCCCAAGCGTAAAACTGTAAAGGGTGCGATTCCTTATTTACAAGCCAAAATGCGCAGTCTGCTGCAAACCATTATTGACCGATTGTATACTCCAATCTTACGGTTTAGTCTTCGCCAACCTTATACCATTGTCGCAACTGCCATAGCGATTGTTATGTTGTTTTATGCCCTGGTTGCAGGTGGGCACCTGAAAGTGGTATTTTTTCCGCCAATTGATGCCGATACTATTTCTGCAAAATTGCGTATGCCCAGTGGTACACCTGCTGCTGAAACCCAGTCAGTGATTCAACATCTGCTTGCTAGCGTAGAAAAAGTCCGCGAGGATTATGATCAGCGCATGGCGGATGAGGACAATGAACAATCGATCATTCGTAATATTTCAGCCACCGTAGGTGCGATACCATTTTCTGGTCGGGGTGGTCCAGGCGCCAGAAATAGTTCTACAAAAGGATCGCATTTTGGTGAAGTCAAAATAGAATTGCTGCGTGGTGAAATTCGCCCCTTCAAAGCATCGCGCATTGAGGCTGACTGGCGTCAACAAATTGGAGAAATTCCTGGTGCTGAGATCACCTTTAAAAGTTCGATTTTGTCTGCTGGTGATGATATTAATATTGAACTCTCCCATGCCGATTTTCAGCAATTATTAAAAAGCACAGAGCGTGTTAAAGCCGTTTTGCATAGTTATTCGGGCGTGTCGGAAATTAAGGACAGCTTTGAAGCAGGCAAGCCTGAGCTACAACTTGCAGTGAAGCAATCAGGCCTAGCGGCAGGGCTGACTTTGAGAGATCTGGCCCGACAAGTGAGACAAGCGTATTACGGCGCAGAAGCCCAGCGTGTTCAACGCGGTCGTGACGATATTAAAGTATTGGTTCGTTATTCAGAAAGTGAACGGCGCAGCCTGGCCAGTATTCATAATATGCGCATCCGATTGCAATCGGGTCAGGAAGTGCCGTTTCATACCGTTGCTGAAATGAAGGAAGGGCGTGGGTATGCAACTATTAATCGTGCCGATCGACGCCAAATTGTAACCGTCAGCGCCAAAATTGACAAAGACATCGCCAATGCCAACGAGATCAACGCATTGTTGCGCGAGAAGGTATTGGTTGATTTGAAAAATGATATCCCAGGCTTGTTTTATTCATTTGAAGGCAAAGAAAAGGAACGCATGGAAAGTATCGGTAGTTTGATGAACGGCTTATCATTTGCCTTACTCGCCATTTTTTCCATTCTCGCTGTTCAGTTACGCAGTTATACTCAACCATTGATTATCATGTCAGTGATACCAGTGGGTTTTGTTGGTGCGGCGATTGGTCATATTTTGTTGGGATTTCCGATTAGCTTTTTCTCCATGTTTGGACTGGTTGCCTTATCCGGTGTTGTGGTTAATGATTCTTTAATCCTGATGGATATGATCAACCGGTTGCGGGCGCAAGGCATGGCAGTCAACCAGGCTATTATTGCGGCAGGACAACGCCGTTTCCGGCCAATCATGTTCACAACACTCACCACCTGCGCCGGACTTGGCCCGATCATCAGCGAAAAAAGCCTGCAAGCACAATTTCTGATTCCAATGGCCATCAGTCTGGCTTTCGGTGTGACATTTGCAACGTTGATTACATTGGTTGTGGTGCCAGCATTGGTGAAGATTCGTTCACAGATTGGTTCGTTGATGCAAAGCAGGACAATGGTGAGTTCAGAGTTGAGTTGAAGGCACTCCAAAATGATTTTACGATCAATATCAATGAGCTCTTTCCAGACAGCGATTGGACAAAATAGAGGGTAAGCTGAGCAAGTTACTGTCTTTAGTAGCTCGTTTACGAGAGCTGTTGTGGCAATCGATGGGTTTTAAGCCATAAACAGGTTAAAATATACTTCGAGCTATCACAGTTACAGGGTTTATAGTAAATTGTTTTTGTAGAGAATTGCTCACTAAAACAGGTGCTTAGTACGGTTTTTAAGGCGCGCTGGCTAAAGAATAAAAAAATGCCTGCATGTTGTTGAAATAACATGCTCTGATTGTAAGAACAACATTTGAATATGAATTGATTATGATCGAACCAACATTAATAGTAAGGACAGCTAGATGGCAGAATTCATAGAAGTACCCAGCCCTTTTTGCGGCATAGGCACTGATGACCTGGCAATCAAGGTTGACGGTGTATCGCTGAAAGTCAGTAAAAATGGCTGTGCTGTTAATACACCAGCATTTGAACAAGCGATCACAGATACCAGCCCGAGAATTGATGGCAAAGAAGTCAGTCTGGATAAAGCCGTTGCGAAAGCAGCTGATTTGCTGAGGGATACTAATCAACCAGTGATTGGTGGCTGTGCAACCGATGTTAATGGTATGCGAGCGGTGCTTGCATTGGCTGATCATAATGGCGCTGTGGTTGATAATATGAGCTTTAATACTGCACGCCGTAATATTCTGGCAATGCAGGATTCGGGCTGGATGAATACTACGTTGGCAGAAATTAAAAATCGCTGTGATGTACTGTTGGTAGTTGGTGTTGATCTCGAGGCATTTTCTCCACGCTTTTTTGATTTGTTTGTCTGGAACCAAGAATCTATGTTTGTGGATGATACCAGTCAACGTGAGATCATCTTTTTGGGTAAGGCGCCTGCTGGAAAAGTCGCAATTTCTCCAGACAAACGTCAACCAAAAATTATTGAGTGCGCTGACGCAGTTTTACCTGACGTTGTTGCAGTCCTCAGAGCTTTGATTAAAGGCAAGCCTGTGTCGGTGTCTGAGGTGGGTGGAATCGCGGTTGCTGATTTGCAGCAGTTAGCGGATACATTAAAAAAAGCTAGCTATGGTGTGATTACCTGGGCGGCAGGGGCATTGGATTATGATCATGCTGAGCTGACTGTGCAAACCGTGTGTGAGCTGGTTAAAGATTTGAATGCAGAAACACGTTGTTCTGGTTTTCCATTAGGTGGTCGTGAAGGTGATCAAACTGCAAATCAGGTTTGCGGCTGGATTACCGGATATCCGGCGCGTAGCCGTTTTTCCAGTGGCTTTCCCGAATATGATCCTTTCTTAAATGACATTAATGTGATGCTGGCCAATGGCGAAGCAGATGCCCTGGTTTGGGTGCAAGCGTTTAATGCGGAAGCACGTCCACCTGAGACAACTATTCCAACCATCGTTGTCGGTCGTTCCGGGATGACGTTTGACAAAGAACCCGATGTATTTATTCCAATCGGCACACCGGGCATTGATCACGCTGGTCATGCTTATCGTCTGGATAATGTAGTGGCGATTCGTTTGAAGAAACTCAGAGATTCTGGTCTGCCAAGTACCGCTGATGTCCTCACGGCCATAGAACAAGCCTTGTAGGAAAGAACTACTCAGCTTACTCTCTATTTTGCCCAATAGCTGTATGGAAAGTGCTTGCTCATTTACACCTGTAAACTCCGC
>JAZGEP010000314.1:0-3672 GCA_036478815.1 Methylococcales bacterium | reverse complement strand
TCAACCGCAATCACAACGCCAACTCTTTCGTCACTGCGATTAATTACTTCAATATGATAAGCCTGATTTTTACGAGCTTCAATATAGGTTTTTTGTAGCCTGGGCGAACTTTTTACCGGATAACTTGAAAAACGTTGCCCTCTATCATCAACGATCCAAACTTCAACTTCTGCATCATAATAACTGCGTTTTGGTACACGCTGGTGTCCTGCCTGCCCATTCGAAACACATCCAATCAAGATGTTCATTGCTACCGCTAGCAATATGATATTTTTCATACTATTGTCCTTATTTGCCATGAAAACATCGAAGCGTCATGATTTTACTTATTCAGCGCACACGATGTTGGTTTGGCAAAGATCATATGAATACAGCACTGAATCGCTACTGAATGCACAATGAAAAAGTAGTATAGCCGCTGATGATTGCTCCTTCAATATGATAGCAGTGGCATCGTTACGATCAGTTATTAATTGGGAGTTCCATGCGTTCCATCAAATAACACAAACAGTCTTGGCGAATGACTGCTTCATTGAGCGTTAACATGGAAGGCATCACTGCTTTGCACATTACCAGTTGTTGATTGTTAACAACAAAAAAGTTGTTGGTATTGTCCATACCGTTTTCGTCTTTGCTGATCAATGGCATTGGGGTGTTTGATTTAACAACTCCAAATGGTGTGCCGACTTTGATTTCGGTGAAATTCATGCGTTCCAGATCGCTGTTGAGCTTGAGAACAGCTGTATTATTGTGAAAGCTGAAGTCAATATGTTCACCTATTTTGACTTGTGCAACTGTGTGGAACAGATCAATATCGTGTGTTACAGGTGGATGATCTGGAAAATGGCTGAGGTGCAAGCAGGTGTCGAGATAGTCCATCGCATGTTCAACACCATATTTTACACCGGGCTTGCCGCATTCCAGAGTGACTGCTGGACACAGTTTGGCAAATGCGGCTGACTGAACACCTTTGGGTCGCAGAAAATAAACGATTAAGCGGCTAAACATATTAGCAAGATGCAGGAAATTGGATTCCAGTGAGTTGATGCAGGCAAAATGCGGGTTGAGTCCGGTATTATTGTGGATATCAATGCTGATAAAGACTTTGCGCTGCTGCATTTCGTCAACAACTTGTTGAGCAATTCGGGACTCTGGTGATTCAGGTTGTTCAGTGCCAGGCCAGATACGATTATAGTCAGGGCCTGAGTTGAGTCTGCGCTGCGCTTGTTTTGCTGCTTGTACATTACCAAAGAATATCGACAAACTACGTGGCAATACTTTGTTCTGATACTTTTTAAGCAGTGCTTGAATCGCCAGTAAGCCGGTATGTTCATTGCCGTGCAGCAATACAGAGACAAACATTGGTTGCGCTATGCGTCCCGTCAGATGAATCAACGTCGGATTTGGCAGTATTTGATGCAGCGCTGTGGCTTCGGATTCAATAAGCCCGTCAGGTAGCTGATCCAGTATTGTGAGTGTTGCAGTGTTCAATCAATTTCCCAGGTGTGGACTGGCAGCCCAGTTTGCTGATGTTGATAATACGCTGCGGTCATGGCGTTGAAATTATTGCCGGTTTGTTCTATGTAATTGCGTTGCCATTGGCAGCCAGTCTGACCTGTGGCATTGCGCTGTCTGATGATTTCAAGATAGGTGGTAGCGTCGCTGTCATCAATCTTCAGCTTTTCCAATCCCCGATATGCCATCTCAATCAGTTCGGATTCTATCAACTGTTTTAGTCGGTGTTTTTTACCATCTAACCAGATGATCGATGTATCCAATCCATTGCGGGCAGATTGATAAAAGTTGTCTTTAGCCTGCGAAAATGCGATTTCAGGTTGCGGTTGCATAGCGCTATCGCAGAGTTGTTTGGCTAATCCATAGAAAAAAGCAGCATTAGCAATAGAATCAATAATGGTTGGGCCTGCGGGTATGACCCGATTTTCAATGCGAATATGTGTAGTACCATCATCATCAAATCCAACCAGAGGACGATTCCAACGCCAGATAGTGCCATTATGCAAGCGTAAATGTTCTAATTGGTTGGCAGGCTGATCGAATTGCATGGGCAGTAATATCGGAAAGTGATCCAGGTTGATCTGAAAAAACTCCATAATTGAGCGACGCGCATATTGAGTACCAAAACTGACTCGCCGCATTGGTCCATGAGCTGCACCATCGTAACCACCCACTTCAATGGCTTGCTCAAATAAGGGAATACGCGTTTCACACCATAAATCCTTACCAAACAAATAAGGAGCATTGGCACTAATTCCGACCATTGGTGCAGATGCGATCACAGCTGCATTATAGTAATGATGCGCAACATCAAGTGGTGATTGCAGATGTATTTGAAACGAAGTTGTGGCTGCTTCCAGCATCACATCATCATGTTGGATAGACAATGATTCTTTTCCAGTGATGGCAAGTTGTAGTGGCTCGCCTCGCAAATGCAGAATTTGATCATTAAGTGCTTGATAACGTTTTTGCGGTGAGATATTACTCAGCGTTAGATCAGATTGCTGCAATGTTGGTAGAGTTCCGATCATTAACAACTTAGCGTTAATGGTGACAGCTGTTTGACAGGCGGCTCGCCAGGTATTGTCCAGTTCTTGGTGTAGCTGGCTGAGCGTGTTGTTTTTCAACGCTAGCGGTTGATTATTTAATTCGATATTGAATTGTGCCAATTCGGTAGTGGCGAGTGGGTTGTTAAATGTGCTCAAAAATGCCTGATTACATGCAATTGGATCCATTTCATCATTAACCAGCCAGGCTTCAATTTCAAATCCTGCAACAGGTGGTTTTTGTGAGCATTTCTTCTGCTCTATTAATTGTTGTAGTGTCTTTGTTTCCTCGCATAAGCGAATATAAAACGCATCAAAATCAGCTTGAGAAAAATGCGTGGTATTGATTTCTTGTCCCATGCGAGAACCCCGATGACAATCGACTGTTTAGGAGCGTGCATGGAATAACTTGCACAATTGACATAGGATTTTTGTTCATATTCAAGGCGCGAAAACAGGCGCATAGTGAGTTATGTAACTGTTTTCGCAACACCGAAGATGAGCAAAAAGACAAGTCAATTGTTCAAGTTATTTCATGCAAGTTCCTTACCTTATTCAGTATGAGTATAATGCAATATGCTATTGCTCAGACATCAGTAGGTGATTATAACGAGAAGGCAGAGAGGGTATTGTGACAGAAAAAATAGAGACACTGCTTTGTTATGTTTTAAGAGTGCCTCTATTCATGGTTTTTTTGCCCAAATTCGATATTGGATGATTTTCTGCGATCATCATGTATTTACCACTACACTGTAGTTCTCGAAAACCGTCCAGCCTGGATTTGAACAAAGATTTGAATTGATAGAGATGATTTTATTCTACTTGGTCAGAATACTCTCTTAGGGCTTTTAAGCACCATTGGGGTAAAACAAACGTTGATTGGTGCGTAAAACGCACTCTACAGTCATAAAGCTTCCTGATTAGAAAGGATCGTCAGCCAACCCCTGAGAAACCTTTGAAAACCAACCTTAGCGGTGTAACAGCGAAACACTTACCCAACCGAGAAAAGTGAAATTTCGCGGGATTCATAGCCTACAAATCCTTTTAGTGGTTTTGGTTGGCAATTACTAGGTCTTATTTTTAAATGGAATATATTTTGGCTGACGATTCT
>JAZGEP010000313.1:0-6343 GCA_036478815.1 Methylococcales bacterium | reverse complement strand
CCGTCAATGTTATATTGACTGGTATAGAGAGTTGAGAAGCCGTAGCGAGGGAAAGTGGTTTTGAGTCCATTTTTTCGATTAAATGAGGCGAATACTTGTTGTATTGAACGAATTTAATCGGAAAAATGGGCCAAAATCCGCTTTTCCGTAGTAGGTTTCTATTCTCGGACAGCCTCCTAGTTAAATATCAACTGCAATATTAGCAATATAGGTTCGCTGTGGATAAGGGTGGAAGTCGTAATGTTTTTCATTAAGAATGTTTTCAACACTGACGGAGAATCTGGTTGTTATGCCATTTCCGACATCCAGACTGTACATCGTTTTAAAATTGAGTAATACAGAAGCGCTTGACGTTCCAAACACCCCTTGATTCACATCATCATTATTTTCATTGCTAAATTGATCATTACGGTATTGTACGCTGAGTATATTATCCCAGTTAGCTGTTGTGTGGTAAGTCGCCGTTGCATTGGCGCGCCATTTGGGCAGTCTTGGCCATTCATTACCGATCAGTTCTGGGTTATTTGAATCTTTTTTAACTTCCTTATTAATCCAGGTGCCATTCAATGACAAGCCTATTGGAAGATCAAATATATAGTCTTGAACATACACTAATTCAATACCAATGGTCTCTGTTTCGTCAATACTTCGAGTTCGATTGCTGGTTCCACCATTAACAAGTCTGGTTTGTGTGCGCAGAATTTCATCATCAATTGTATTGTAGAAAACAGATGCACTTGCATATCCACCAGCCAATTCGTACTGGACCTTTAAATCATGAAAAAAGCCTTTTTCCGGGCCTAGAGTAGGATCAGAAATATTGATTGAATTGGTATTGGTTGAGCTCTCAAATAATTCTTCTGCAACCGGGAAACGGTAAGCTTTGGTGAACGAGTATCTGAAATTGAGTCTATCTGTAGGTGTGAAAGAGATGGATGCTTTGGGTGAAATGCGAGATCCATCCCGATCTGGCAGGTCGCTGTCGTTGATATGACCTCTGGATGATTCCCAATGATCATAGCGTACACCTGCCATGACATTCAATTGGTCGGTAATATCCCAATCAGATTGCATGAATGCACTATTGGTTTGGGTAGATCCGCCATTAAAATTGTTTAACCTTGGGCTGTCCTTGCTGCCAGAAACAATGTCATTCGAATCAAATTGTCTCAGTCTCAGGTAAGAGTGATTAAATTGATAACCAACCAAAAACCCTAAATCTTCTCTGCCAAAAAGTTTGTTAGTTGCGAGTTTTGCGCTGTAATCGGCCCACCAGACATTGGTTTCTGTAATTCGACCAGATTTGTCTGTTTCAAATGCTGGATCTTTTGTGCTGAATGTTGATTCCCTGTCTTGATCTTTGAAAGCATCAACATAACTAGCCGTAGTATCGATGCTCCAATTCTCGGTAATTTTTCCCGACAAGTTCAGGCCGTATATCAAAGTTTGTCTTTCATTTTCGTTGCCCGTTAACACACCGCGACCAAAAGACGTGGGGTTGGCTTCAAATTCAACTCCATTTTGTGAAACCAGGCCATCCCATACTGCATTACCATTGGCATCTTCCAGATAGGTTCTGGCTTGACTTCCACGATGAACGTTTTCATAAGCCATGGTAAACAGACCACGTAAATCGTCTGTAAAATCATAGCCGAGCTTTACTTCATACAAGTCAAGCTTGTTAGTATTAACACCATAATCACCCGAAATTACACTCGGATTTCCTGATAATGCTTCTGGAAATGCAGCACCTCTCACAGCTGTCGTAGGGTCGCCACTGGTTCCTGTTGCATCCGGGTTCTCTGTGACTGGAAAATTCTGCGCTTGTCCATGATTTTCCAGATGATTGAAAAAAGCATACACAGTAAACTTATCAAAACGATTGCCTGCTGAAATAAACTCTTTGTGTCCTGTCAACACTTCGTTTTTTCCAAAACGGTTTGAATCCTGAATCATACCAGTCACGTCCATGTGCATTTCAAACTCTTCTGGGAGTTTGGTTTTTAAGTCAAACGTGCCACCAAATGAACCTTTATGTTCTGCTGAATATGGGCCGTAAAATACTCTTGCTGAGTGGACTGCGTTCGGAGCGATCAAAGACCATTTAGGCGAACCGTTCCATTTGGTTTGAACCGGGTTATGCAAAGGAATTCCATCGACAAATAAATTAAAATGATTGGTCTGGAAATTAGTCGATCCACGAATAGCTGTGACGCCATTGGTATCGCCATAGAAACGCCGTCTAACATGAACGCTAGGTGCCATTTTGATAGCGTCTGAAGCACTTATCATGTTAGTTTTGTTGATGTCTTCATCGCTGACTTCAAAACTGGGTGTCGCAACGGTTGTATTTGGAAACAACTTATGCGAGGTAGTAATTACCATTGTTTCACCTGTATATGCAGCAACCTGTTTGTCACTCTCCTGCTTGTAGTAATCTTCGTTTACTTTCTCCTCCGCAAAAATTGCCGAACTGAACAACATGATGCTCAGTAAACAGCTCAAAAGTGTATTTCCAACTTTATTATTCATCTTCCCACCTTGTATAGTTGATATTATTGTAAAAAATTATTTGTATAAGTAAAATCTGCTACGCTTGAAATTGGCAAAACAAGCTTCCTTGCGCTGTTAGAAAACCATTTTCGGAGCTATCGCGTTGTCAGTTAGTGGATTATTCACCGAGTACATTAATTCGTAAGTTCGACTAATCATATGACGAGGATTTATTTTCGAGAGCAAGGCGAAGAAGCGCCAATATAGTTGTTCTACGTCAAGCTTGTTCAGCGCAACTATCGGGAATTTAGACTGCCACATTATTAGTCGACCTTCTGAATTGCTGAACTAGGAGGCTGTCCGAAAAATAGAAGCCGTAGCGAGGGAAAGTGGTTTTGAGTCCATTGTTTCGATTAAATGAGGCGAATATGTGTTGTATTGAACGAATGTAATCGGAAAAATGGGCCAAAATCAGCTTTTCCGTAGTAAATTTCTATTCTCGGACAGCCTCCTAGTAGTCTTTCAATGTGATATTGACGGGTGTAGAAAGCCGATAAAAGGCATCCTATAGTGCATAAGCAGTTATCATGCCGACATATGCAACTATCAATCGAATTGTGGATTTGTAGCAAAATAGCGCAACGATTCACCTAACGATGATAGGAATCAGGCTGACTCAAAAAGACTTTTTTCGCTACAGCTTCCTGCTGCTGTTATTAAACTTATCGCTTACGACCAGGTCTGACTGTGTCGTATAGCGCGCTAGAGTGTGTTATATGACACATTTCTTTATATTAAATCCTCAATCCTTAGTCATCGCTCCACATTCAAACATCTATATTTTATTTTGTGGCACTCTTCTATTGATTTGATATAGAGATAGGGGATAGGGATGAAATACATTGGCAATTGGAGTCGCCCCTTACTTTGTCAATAGAAATTAGTCACTCAGCGCAATCGGGTCACTGCTTAGGTTAAGACCACATTGATATTGATACAGTGTGTGATATCACACACTGACGGTTCAGGTATGGTAAAAAGTACAGTGGTTGAGCTGCTGCTGGCTGCAGGCAACATTGATCTCTAGTTGATATTGATCGATATCTTACTCATATTAGGTTCATGAGATTGCATTACGCTGGCAGATGAGTGATTGAAGGCAAGCACTTAGCTATCGTTTTTGTTTCCGCTGTTAGTTTTAATTTTAATAACGTAAAATACACTACAGATTGATGCTGATATTAGGGCTTTGACCGAGAAGAGTTATTCCCAATGATGGAAAAGCCATTTTGATCAGGCCTTCATGATTAGGAGCGAGGATTTAATAACTTCCGGATCTGACTTGTCTTTTTAACCGTCTTCCGCGTTGTAAAAACAGTTGCGTAGCCAGCTATGCGCCCGTTTCTACGCCTTGAATACGAACAAAAATCATGCCCCAAGATCAGGAAGTTATTAAATCCTCGCTCCTTATATATGTAGGAGGCTGTTTCAGAATAGATTGGTCTGCTGAAAAACAGACTGTTAGGCCTGTATTTTCGTTAAAATAGTACAACTAAATGACTTTGTGCTGGTTGTAGATGGCTGTTCTGACGCAAGCTGCTAACGATTGAAAATTTATATTTTGTGAATGGAGAGAACAATGAAAAAAATGCAATTATGGTCTGGATTGATTCTGGTGTTGTGGGTTTCAATCAGCTTTGCTCATGGGCCAAGTCGCGTCAAAGTAGTGGAAAGTATTGTTATCAATGCCAGTGCGGATAAAGTCTGGGACTTGATCAAGGATTTTGACAAAATCCATACCTGGTTGCCAGTTCTCGAAAGCACAGAGGCTACAGGTGGTAATGAAGTCGATGCGACCCGTGTGTTGACCTTGAAAGGTGGTGGAACGATTACTGAAGAATTGAAAAAGTATAAAGCTGACAAAAAATCGATGAAGTACAGAATTACAGAGATGAGCACAGCTAAAACTGTACATCATGAATTGTCAGGTGAAGATGTTGATGTGCCGGTACTTCCAGTTAATAACTATTCAGCAACAATCACCGTTAAAGATAAAGATGGTCAAGCTGAGGTGACTTGGAAAGCTGCATTTTATCGGGCGTTTCTGAACAATGAACCACCCGCTGAAATGAATGAAGAAGCAGGAAAAGCTGCAGTGTCAGGCGTATTTAAAGCCGGTTTGGAAAATCTTAAAACAATAGCTGAATGATAGTAGTTACCACACCATGAGTTTACCAATGTGGGCTGTTTATAGAGATGGACTGAAAAGTTGTTTTGGGCTTGTTTTGTCTGTATGTGTTGCCCAGGCTGCACCGTTTGCCTATATTACCAATCAGTTGGACGATGCAGTCGCTGTGATTGATATGCAGACCAACACGGTTATTAAGACTATTCCGGTTGGCTCAAAACCTGCAGGGGTTGCTGTGACTGCCGATGGCTCACGAATCTATATCAGCAACCCGGAAAATCAGTCAATCAGCGTGATAAATGGAAGAACGCATCAACTGATTGATAGTAAAACGCTTGGTAGCGGGCCAGTTGGTATTGCAATTGATGCGGCAGGTAAACGTGTTTATGTGGCAGATTGGTATGAAAACGTCATCAGAGTGCTGGACGGCAAAAGCTTGAGACTGATTAAAACTATTCAAGCTGGTAAAGCCCCTGCAGGTGTTGTTGTTGCTGATGATGGAAAGCGTATCTACGTCAGCAATCGCGATAGCAACAGCGTATCAATCATCAATGCCAAAACCTTGAAAGTCGTCGCGACAACCAAAGTTGGTCATCATCCGTTTGGCATCACTGTCGATGCCGTTGGTCAGCGTCTATACGTAGCTAATGTGTTAAGTAATGATGTCACTGTTCTTGATGCACAGAGCTTGCAACATGTGGCGACTATTGATGTTGGTGCGTTACCTTATGTGGTTGCACTAACTGCGTCTGGTAAGCGTTTGTTTGTGACTAACCAGGATGATGATACTGTTTCAGTCATTGATACTGAAACTAACAAAGTTATTCACTCAATTGAAGTTGGTGAAACACCAGAAGGCGTTGCAATACATCCTGATCAGCAGCATGCGTATGTATCAAATTGGATGAGCGGCACTGTATCGGTGGTTAATCTGAATAATCTGATTGTTGAAAAAACGATTGAAACCGGCCAAGGCAGTCGCGCCTTTGGTCAGTTCATTCAGCGTGATAAGCTAGAGTAACACTCAAATGACTGCTCATCATTAGTACAGATATGAGTATTGATGTTCGCGATGTTTTGAATCAATTGTTATTGGAGATTGAAACTAATCTGCGTATATTCGATCGTTGGTCATTTGAGCCACCATCCAGTCAGGCGTTAGCAAGTGATTTGCCTTTTTGCTGCGATACATTAGACGCTGTAGAGTGGTTGCAGTTTATGTTTATCCCTAAAATCAAATTGATTATCGATACACAATCTGAGTTACCGAATTGCTGTGGGATTGCACCCTATTTTGAACAAAGCATGCAGTTTGAGGAAAACAATACAGATGATTTGCTGGCGTTGTTACATCAGGTTGATAAAATTTTGACTTAAGGTATCTCGCAATGAATAACCCACCAATATTACGCAGTATTTTTGTTTGTATTCAAGGCGCAACGCAGGGCACATAGCAGGCTATGTAACCGAAGTTGCAACGCCGAAGACAAACAAAAAGACAAGTAATATTGGTGGGTTATTCATTGCGAGTTACCTTAGGTAGTTTGACGAAATAAAGTTACCAACCTTGCTTGTCTTTTTGCTCCTGACCAACGCAATCTCAATCGTTGCGTAGAATGACTATGCGCCTTTTGAGATGGTTCGGTCAGAAACAAAAATCCT
>JAZGEP010000312.1:0-10705 GCA_036478815.1 Methylococcales bacterium | reverse complement strand
TGGCTTGATCGATTCAGTAAATTTTTATTGGTTGAACCCCGTGACACAGAAGAATTGTTGCAAGTCTTGCAAGATGCTCATCAACGCAAGCTATTTGATTCCGAAGCGCTATCCATGCTCGAGGGAGTATTCAATGTTGCTGAAATGCGGGTTAGAGATATTATGATCCCTAGCGTGCAAGTAGTGTCCATTCCACATGATGCTGATGTGGAAACAGTGATCTCAATCGTCGTAGATTCAGCGCATTCGCGATTTCCAGTCACCGGAGATGATCCAAGAAAGGTGGTGGGTGTTCTGCTGGCCAAGGATTTACTCACCCATGTATTGAAAAAACAACCATTTAGTGTTGCTAAAATCATGCGCACCGCACGGTTTGTTCCAGAAAGCAAACGTTTGAATATTTTGTTACGCGAATTTCGCAGCCATCGCAATCATATGGTGATGGTGGTTGATGAATATGGAATGGCAGCTGGCATGGTCACCATTGAAGATGTGCTTGAGCAAATCGTTGGTGAGATTGAAGATGAACATGATCTGGATCATGATGACTACATTTTTCGTCTCACTGATCGTAAATTCACCATCAAGGCGTTAACACCGATTGAAGAATTCAATCAGCATTTTTCTGCTGATTTTGATACAGATGATTTTGATACTGTCGGTGGATTGGTTTCCCAGCAACTGGGCTATGTTCCCAAACAAGGTGAAACAATTGAAATGAGTGGTTTTGTATTTGAAGTGTTACGAGCTGATGATCGACGTGTTCATTTGTTCAGAATGAATATATTTGAACAAGATAATAGTAATGAACTAAAGCATTTATCCAGCTAATGCAATTAACCGATGATTGGTCTGGTGTGAAAAAGTCAGTTCTGCTGCGTTATCCAGTACTATTGGATTTATTGGCATTAGTGAGTGGATATCTTATGGTGCTAGGTTTTGCACCATACCAATTGTGGCCGCTCACCACCATTTGTTTCGGATTATTTATATATAGTATCAGTCGTTCACAGTGTAGCATGCGTCGTGCTGTACTCCGAGGTTACCTATTTGGTCTAGGGATGTTTTGTTTTGAAACATCCTGGGTGTATATCAGTTTGCATGACTTTGGTGGTGCCAGTGTTATCGCAGGATTAGGGTTATCAGCACTGGCTGTAGCATTTTATGCGTTGTTTCCTATGTTGGCGGCCTTTTTGATGGTTGCATTGGTGAAAACACGATCATTACTGGTATTAACGCTGATTTGGCCAGCAATCTGGATTCTGGTTGAATGGTTACGAGCCTGGTTTGTGTTTGGATTTCCCTGGTTACAAATAGGTAGTTCATTGCTGGATTCGCCTTTAGCGGGATATATTCCATTGATTGGTGGTTATGGAAGCGGTTGGCTGGCTGTGGCTACTGCCGGACTGATTGTCGGTTTATTGCAAACTCCGCGCAATACAATCAACAGCAAAATGCTTTCTGCTTTAGTCATTATTGTAGTTGTTTGGGGAGGAGGGCAGCTGCTCAAAACAAAACAGTGGACAACGCCTCTCGGAAAACCATTTAGTGTCGCTTTGTTGCAAGGCAATATTGCTCAGGAACTCAAATGGAATCCAGAACAAAAAGCCAAAATTATTAACAGTTATGTTCAATTAACAAAAGAAAACTGGGATGCTGATCTGATTGTCTGGCCAGAAACAGCCGTCCCTGCATATTTTCATCAGATGCAAGATTTTTATCAACAACTTGCTGAATTAGCGATGCAACATCAAACCAATTTATTAATTGGTACTCTATTGGCTGATGTCAAAACCAAGCGCTACTATAATGCAGTAGTCATTCCAGGCGATCAGCCTCAAATATATCGTAAACGTCATTTGGTTCCATTTGGTGAGTATCTCCCATTTCAACCAGTTTCAGGTTGGGTCGCGCAATTTCTAAGCATGCCGATGTCGAATTTCAGTGCAGGTGAGGATGATCAACCGCTATTGAAAGTAGCAGGAATGTCATTGGTTACAACCATTTGCTATGAAGATTCATATCCAGCTGAAAATCTTTCGGGCCTTCCAGAAGCAGCATATATCGTCAATGTCAGCAATGATGCCTGGTTTGCAGATTCAATAGCGCCACACCAACATCTCCAAAACGCACGCATGCGATCACTGGAAGCAGGGCGCTACACACTGAGAGCAACCAATAACGGCATCACTGCCGTGATTGATCCTACAGGCCAAATCATCAATCAGGTTGACCAATTCATGACCACAGTTCTAAGAGCCAAAGTGCACGGAATGCAAGGTGCAACACCTTATGTGAGAATTGGTGATACACCGATACTGTTGGTCTTACTGCTTTTGGTAATGGTTGGTGTGTATAGAGCTGTTAATCAGAAATAAAAGGAATGATTTGGAGTAACTAGTAGTCTTTCAATGTGATATTGCCGTGTATAGAAAGCCGATAAATGGTCATCTGCGTTGTTGCACTCGTTTGGATTAGCCTGCTAGTCCTGCTCTCGCGCACCTAGCAGCTAACCACTTCTCAACTCCCTATACCCGGCAATATCAGATTGAAAGACTACTAGGAGGCTGTCCGAGAATAGAAGCCGTAGCGAGGGAAAGCGGTTTTGAGTCCATTGTTTCGATTAAATGAGGCGAATACTTGTTGTATTGAACGAATTTAATCGGAATAATGGGCCAAAATCCGCTTTTCCGCAGTAGGTTTCTATTCTCGGACAGTCTCCTAGACAGCTTACCCTCTATTTTGTCCAATCGCTGTCTAGAAAGTGCTCATTTACACTTGTAAACTCCGCGCTTTCGCCTTGCTCTTGTACATGAGAGGACAATCTGAGCAGTTACAGACTACGCTGAATAGTTACGATTTGGATTGGGCTATGTGAATTCAAAAATCCTACGCCAGTTACCGAAGTTATTTCATGCGCGTTCCTTAGGCAACTGGCAATAAATAACCCACCCACCTTACTTGCCTTTTTGTCCGTCTTAGGTCTTGTTGCTACGGTTACATAGTGAACTATACAACCGTAGCTGCAACGCGGAAGACGGATAAAAAGACAAGTCAAGCTGATTAAGTTATTTCGTGCACGTTCCTGCATATTTGGATAATTTTGAAAGCGAATGATTATTAACAATACAGTCTCTATGAGCTTCTTGATATGGAAGATTTGATCGGTGCGTTTAGCGCCGCTTTTGACCTGATGTGGGACTTCGATGCTTCGCTGGCAGAAATTGTCTTATTGTCTCTATATGTCAGCTTGAGCTCGGTGGTGCTGTCAGCTCTTTTTGGCTTTCCCATTGGTGCTGCTTTGGCATTGGCCCGGTTTCCTGGGCAACGGCTTGTGGTGGTGATGCTTAACGCATTAATGGGCTTGCCACCAGTTGTTGTCGGGTTATTCGTTTATTTACTACTGTCCAGATCTGGTCCATTAGGCCAATTTGGACTTCTATTTACGCCTACTGCAATGATCATTGCTCAATGGATCCTGATAACACCACTGATTGCGGCCTTGACGCGGCAAATCATCGCCGACCTATGGCTAGAGTATCACGAACAGTTGTTATCTCTTGGCAGTTCTCGGCTGAGGATGTTACCGACACTTTTATGGGAAGGCCGGTTTAGCCTGATTACGGCACTATTGGCTGGATTTGGGAGAGCATTTTCCGAGGTTGGTGCAGTGCTTATTGTTGGCGGAAATATAATGCATCATACCCGTGTTATGACCACCAGTATCGCGCTGGAGACCGCGAAAGGAGATCTTGCTTTGGCATTGGGGTTGGGTGTTATTCTGATGATTCTTGCATTGCTGGTTAACGGTGCTGCATATTTAACTCAAGATGTTGCTAAACGAATTGCAGGATAAGCAAATGCAGTTTTCCACTGCGTCGTGTCAAACGCCGGCAGCTGTTGATACTATTCTGCCACTGCGAATAGACAATGTTAGTTTTGAGAAAAGTGGTCAAATGCTACTCCGGGATATTTCATTCTTGGTAACTGGTGGAGGGACAACGATTATTCTTGGACCCAACGGGGCTGGCAAGAGTTTGTTATTGCGTATTTGTCATGGCATATTGCAACCCACCCGCGGGGTTGTTAAATGGTTAGGGACTGAAGCATGTCAGGCTCGTCACAAACAGGCAATGGTATTTCAAAATCCGGTTTTGTTGCGGCGTTCAGTCGCAGCGAACATCGACTATGTGCTTAGAATAAGGAAACTGTCTATTGGGGATCGCAAGTACCGTATCAAGCAAGCGTTGGATCTTACTGGCCTCTCAGATCTAGTACGGCGCAATGCACGGGTTCTGTCCGGTGGAGAACAGCAACTCCTCGCTCTGGCTCGAGCATGGGCTGTTTACCCCGAGGTTCTGTTTCTGGATGAACCAACGGCAAATCTTGACCCGGCCGCTACGCGAGCTGTAGAAGAAATTATCCAACGCTTTCGATCTGTAGGTAGCAAAATTATCATGACTACCCATGATCTCAGCCAAGCCCGGCGGTTAGCTGATGAGATTCTTTTTCTTCATCATGGTAAATTACTCGAGCGTGCACCGACCGAACAATTTTTTGAACACCCGGAAAATTCCAATGCACGTGCATTTATACAAGGCAATTTGTTGTGGTAGTTTGACAATAGCGCGCACGAAATAACTACACCAACTGATCAGTCTTTTGGCCCGTTTTTTTGGTACGACATCAGGATGTTCTTAGCACATGATAACTGTGCAAGTTATTTAATTCCTATTCCTAAGTGAGTGCATTCACTCCAATACAGCGCAACTTTGGTATAGTAATTTCGCCAGGCTGCCTAAACTCTATTCCGGCAATCGCACTAAGGAGCGTGCATGGAATAACTTGAACAATTCACTTGTCTTTTTGCTCATCTTCGGTGTTGCGAAAACAGTTACATAGCTCACTATGTGCCTGTTTTCGCGCCTTGAATATGAACAAAAATCCTACGTCAATTGTTCAAGTTATTCCATGCACGTGCCTTATTAAATCCTCACTCCTAACTTATTAAGAGGACTCAATGAAAATTTTTATTTGGAATAAACTGGTTCCGGCTGTATTCGCATTCATGTTCACAGTTCCGATTAATGCCGCAGAAAAGTTCATCACTCTGGCTTCCACAACATCCACACAAGCATCAGGTTTTTTCGACTACTATCTTCCCTTTTTTATGAGCAAAACCGGAATAGAAGTCCGTGTGGTTGCTGTTGGCACCGGACAGGCACTTAAACTGGGTGAACGCGGCGATGCCGATGTCCTTTTGGTACATGACATAATTGGTGAGCAGGCATTTATTCGCAAAAGTTATGGTGTTGATCGGCGCGAAGTCATGTACAACGACTTTATTATTGTCGGGCCAAAAGATGATCCAGCGGGTATAAAAGAGTTGAACGATGCTGTGACTGCCTTGAAAAAAATTGCCCATTCCAATGCTTTGTTTATTTCCCGTGGCGACGATAGCGGCACCCACCGCAAAGAGTTGAGACTCTGGAAACAGGCCAGTATCAATCCTGAAGTATCAGGCCAGACATGGTACAAGCAAGCCGGAACCGGTATGGGGGCTGTTCTTAACATGGCGACTAGTATGAATGCCTATACAATCTCTGACAGGGCAACCTGGATAAAATTCGCCAACCGCAGTAATCTGGATATTCAGTTGGAAGGGGATCCGCCACTATTCAATCAATATGCATTGATGTTGGTCAATCCTGAACGGAACACCCATGTTAAACAACAAGAGGCGACAGCATTTATTAACTGGATGACTGCGAAGGAAGGTCAAAAACTGATTGCTGAATTCAAGCTTGGTGGTAAAGTCCTGTTTCATCCCAACGCACGATGAGGAACGCGGGTTTAATAATACCTGGATCATGTAGGTGTTTGCATGTATAGATCTCAAGTTGTTAATCGATAGAGAAAATTAAAATCTTCGGCAATCACAATAACTAAACAACTAGTTGCCTAGGAGGCTGTCTGAGAATAGAGAGCCTACTGCGGAAAAGCGGATTTTGGCCCATTATTCCGATTAAATTCGTTCAATACAGCAAATATTCGCCTCATTGAATCGAAAAAATGGACGCAAAACCGCTTTCTCTCGCTACGGCTTCTATTCTCGGGCAGCCTCTTAGACTTCAATCAAATGATTCGTTAACTCATTTTCTTTTCCAGTGCCCGGTGGAAAGTTGATTGCCATGATTTCACCGCAGCGCTTGATGGTTTCAACGTATCCAGCTGTAAAATCACCTTGTTTGATGTGACCAATAAAATCGTTTACCAGCTCAATCCACACGTCGTCTGAAACTTTCTCCGATACACCTTGATCGGCCAGAATTTCAACGTAGTGCTCTGCGACTGAGACAAAAATCATAATGGCTCCACGATTACTGGTGTTGTGCAACCCCAGGGTTATAAACTCATCGCGAGCGCGTAGTGCTGCACGTGATTTTTTAACTGGTGGCGGGATTAAGCTCATTTTCAATACTGGCCAATGAAACAACAGGTTGAGCAGAATGAATGCCCCGATTTGATATTGATAAATCCGCACAAAATCAATCGACCAGCCACTGAGCATTAATATTCCCGGCACTGCCAAAGCGATTAAGGCAGCCCATAAAATGGGGATATACAGATAGTCATCACTGGACTGAGCGAGTACTGCAACCAGCTCGCCACTGGTGTGCTGTTCCGCCTCATCAATCGCCTGTGCAATTTGTGTTTTTTGATCTTGATTAAATAGTGTCATTACCAGCTTCCTGAAGCACCGCCACCGCCAAAACCTCCGCCACCGCCGCCGAAGCCACCACCGCCAAAACCACCTCTGCCCGAGCTCCAATAGCCTCCTGTACCTCCACCGCCGCCGCCAGAGCGTGGCAGGAACAATATGGCAACAAAAACTGCAGCAAATATCGCAAGTGTAAGGATGTGGGTGATTAACCACGCACTGATTCCAGCAATCACACTGAGTATAGGGCCTACAAAGCGAGTTTTTGTTGTCGCTGTGGTTGATAGCCAGTTCATGATCAACGGTAGTCCGAAAATGACTAGCATGAATAAGGCAGGCAAGACTTCACTCTGCTCTGGATTGTTTGAGCGCTGCTGACCAGGTGATGCTTGATATTCTCCGACGATTGCATCCATAATTGCCTGGCTGCCGGCTTCAATACCACCTGCTGTATCACCATTACGAAAATGTGGCACAATTTGATCCTGAATGATCTGGTTGCTGAGTACGTCAGGCAGCACACCTTCCAGTCCATAACCTGTCTCGATGCGCACTTTGCGTTCATTCGGCGCGACAATCAACAACACACCGTTATTAACGTCTTTTTGTCCAATCCCCCAATAGCGACCCAGTTGATAGCCATAATCAGCGATATCATAGTCTTGTAGTGAAGAAAGCGTGACGACGACTACCTGGTTACTGGTTTTTTTTTCGTGTTGTGCCAGCTTGTTGCTCAGCACTGTTATTTGCTGAGCTGAGAGTACATTGGCTTGATCAACAACACGGCCAGTGAGTGCAGGAAAATCGGGTGCTGCCAAACACGAGAATGCCAGTAGTAGCAAACTGCAAGCCAATAACCAGTGCACCAGTAGTCGATGCTTACTCCGTAGTGAGTAGATGGTAGGCATACTAACTAAAAGAATGGAACACAAACACTTGAACATTCTGACTTGCCTTTTTGCTCGCCTTCTTCGTTGTTGCAACAGTTACATAACCTGCTATGCGCCTGTTGCCACGCCTTGAAGGTAAACAAAAATACTGCGCCATCATGTCCATGTTACTGTGTTCCATTCCTAAATTGACCGGGTAATCTAGTACTCCGTCAGCATTGTATTGACGGAGTACTAGTCAAAACTGACTTGGGGAGTTTGCTGTTCCGCCTCAGATACAGTGAACGTTGGTTTGAGTTCAGCATCCGGATAAAGCATGCCAGCAATCCAGCGACCTGGAATGGTGCGTAATTCAGTATTGTAGCGTTTAACTGTTTTAATATAATCTCCACGAGCCACAGCAATACGGTTTTCTGTGCCTTCCAGCTGAGACTGCAATGCCAGAAAATTCTTGTCTGATTTAAGATCAGGGTAGCGTTCCACAACAACCATTAGTCGGGACAGCGCAGAGCCAAGAGCGGCCTGATTCTGTTCAAAAGCCTTGAAGGTCTCGGGATTATTGAGCATTTCAGGATTGATATTCATTTGCGAGACCTTAGAACGCGCCTCGACAACATCAGTCAATACTTCTTTCTCATGGCTGGCAAAACCCTTCACAGTACTTACCAGGTTGGGAATCAAGTCAGTGCGTCGTTTATACTGATTGAGTACCTGAGACCAGGCTGCTTTGACTTCCTCATCAAAGGTAGGAACATTATTAATGCCACAACCGGTCAATAACGCTGCTAATAACACCAGTCCCCAAGTATGAGTAGCTGTTTTTAAAAAGCGTGGATGGTTAACGATTATCTGCATATTGCTCTGACTCCTTGTTTGTTCGGACTGGCTCAGCATACCTGATTATCATGAACTGTGCCAAAACGTTTATTCATTGGTATGCTGAATGCTTGCAATAATACCTTCTGTCCCAAGTTTAATTGCGTAACCGATTTGGTACATACTGATGCTGACCCGGTTGATAACCTGTATTCAAGCTGTCCCAGGTATATTGCTGAGCTTGCTCTACGGCATCAGTCATTGTTGCTCCTTGTGCTAGTTGAGTAGCGATTGCTGTGGATAAAGTACAGCCTGATCCATGATACTCATAAGGTAATCGTGGCCAGTGATAGCTTTTCACCAAACCATGTTGATCATAGAGTTGATTGATCACATCATCGCTTGGTTCATGTGTCCCAGTAATCAATACAAATTGACATCCGCTCGACAAAATAGTTTTGGCGCACTGATTCAAATCTCTGCCTTCGGGTGCTAATTGACGTGCTTCCAAACTATTTGGTGTGACCAGTGTTGTTAAAGGTAATAGTTTTCGACGCAGAACATCAATCAGTTCAGGTTGCGCCAATACGGTTCCTCCGCCAGCAGACAGGACTGGATCACACACGATAGGAATGTCTTTGTATTGCTTGAGACGCTGGGTGATGATGTTAACTGTTTTGGTAGAACCAAGTAATCCGATTTTAATTGCACTCAGGCTGATGTCTTCACAGAGTATTTGCAATTGAGTGTTGATCAGGTCAGTAGCAACTGGACTGATTGTTATGACATTTTGTGTGTTTTGGACTGTTAAAGTGGTAATGATGCTACAAGCGTGGCATTGCATGTTATTAATTACTTCAATATCAGCTTGAATGCCCGCTCCACCGGTTGGATCATGGCCTGCAATTGTGAGTACATTAGTTCTACTGCGCATTGAATAGTTGCTACTTGATTGCTGAGACACATTCAAACCTGATTATTGGCGATGATTAACTGCTGGTAGAATAGTCGCTGAGTTTCGCAAATGATGCAAATTTGCGGTAATCTAGGAGGCTGTCCGAGAATAGAAGTCGTAGCGAGGGAAAGCGGTTTTGAGTCCATTTTTTCGATTAAATGAGGCGAATACTTGTTGTATTGAGCGAATTTAATCGGAACAATGGGCCAAAATCCGCTTTTTCGCAGTAGGCTCTCTATTCTCGAACAGCCTCCTAGGGTTAGACTCTTTTGTTATGGAAATCCTGTTGTCTGGGGGTTTCGCACAAATGCCCGATCAAGCTTTCATCTAAATTGCGATCCAGGTCGCGTCACGAGGTGTGTAGTGGGACTATACTCAAATCATCAATCTGAAACCAGCAATGAATTATTGTTGATGTCAGATAACTTCAGTCATCCATCCACCATTGATAAGTTACAATCCCAATTGATTAGAGACGCTAAAGATTTTTGCTTGATTATTGACAATATTCAATATTATCAAAATCAGGAATGGTTATCTGAGATGAGTAGAATTCTGTCACGCATTCAGATGGCCATGACACACATGGATAGTCCCAAGCAAAAAATGGATTACACGGCATTAAACCAGATGGATGATCGTTTCGAGCTATATTGTAAGCTAAAAGAAATGATCGGAGATATGGATGGTTACTGGATGGACTATGATCAAAAAACAGAGCTTGACGACCAGTCTGGAAGCCTTGCTGGTGATTTTTCTGACCTTTATTTTGAATTTAAACGTGGCCTAGAGCTTAGCGGAGATCAAATAGAAACCAATCACCAAGCAATTTTATTGTGGAAAACCGGTTATTTTCTTAACTGGGGCCAACATTTACTGGATGCACAAAAGCATCTATACATGTTAAAAGCAAGTGATCGTTATTAAATTCTGATTTACTTCAAAGTAATACTTCTCGTGGCTTGTTTCAGTGTCACTACCATTAAGTTAAAGAAAAAATATAGGATGTATTGACGATAGGAAGCGCGTCAATCGCGAGAATCCAGCACACACTGTAAAAAAACAATTATGACCGAGCATCGCCGTATTTATACTCCCGGTGCAACATGGTTTTTACCGTCAACCTGGTACAACGAAACCACAATAATTTGCTTGTTGAACATATCGACTTATTGCGACATTCATTTCATTAGGTGGTTTGACGGAATAAAGTTACCAAGATTGCGCAGGATTTTTGTTTCTGACCGAACTATCTCAAGAGGCACATAGTCATTCTACGTAACGATTGAGATTGCGTTGGTCAGGAGCAAAAAGACAAGCAAG
>JAZGEP010000311.1:0-15597 GCA_036478815.1 Methylococcales bacterium | reverse complement strand
ATTGCAGAAGTGTTGGTGATCGCCAACACCAATAATGGGGACGGGATCATTCGGCCAAAAATTAGTTACGAATGGCAGGATAATCTCAAAACCTGGTTAGGTGCTGATATTTTTTATGGTGATCGGCAAGGTGTGTTTGGTCAGTATGATCGGAATGATCGGGTTGGTGTGGGTGTGGAGATTTCTTTTTAAGTTGCTACTCAGCTTGCCTTCTATTTTGTCCAATTGCTGCGTTGAAAGTCTATGGGCAGGATAAGCGTAGCGCCATCCGGCAATGAAGCAGTCCCAAAAACACAAGATCGGATGACGCTATGGCCTATTCGGCCTATGTTTGCTTAAAAACAATGGCGTACAAAGAATTATGGTGATACCAAATCAATGTGTAGGCGAACCCCCCACTGCGCATGCTCGCTTGAGGGAAAACAAATTAATTTCTAGGAAACTTCAGCAAAAACACATCTGTCCCCTTTTTTTAATGAATGAAGTTGGTTACTATCTCAGTTTATCTTATTCGATAGAAAGTCGAATTATAATTAGCTCAAAATTCAAGACCTGATATTATTGTTTTCTGGTCTGCCTTTCAGGCTCATCTCATATTGGAGAAGACTCTTACTGGATATATCCTTGGAGATATGTTTCAATTTCAAGCACAGTGCAGCGATTGCAGTTATTTGCCACCGCATCTTCAATCAGAGCATTGCCACGAATACCAAATAAGTAACGCATCATTGACAATCCATCTGTAAGAGCATCGATTTCTCCATTCCCATCGATATCAAAATTGCCTGTTGGAGAAGACTCTAGCTGGATAAATCCTTCAATTTCAAGCACAGTGCAGCGATTGCAGTTATTTGCCACCGCATTTTCAATCAGAGCATTGCCACGAATACCAAATAAGTAGCGCATCATTAACAATCCATCTGTAAGAGCATCGACTTCTCCATTTCCATCGATATCAAAATTGCCTGCAGTGCCACATTGTTCTAGAATGGGTTCGATGGGTTCAAGTTCAGAAGCCGACCAATTAGCACAAGCTTGATTCAGTACATATTTAGCAACTTCAGCAATTTCTTCATCACTGAGATGTTTTCCAAATGCAGGCATTGGTGTTTTGCCTGTGGAGACCAGAGCACTAATTGATCCGATGTTGTCGATCCCGTTTTTTGTCAAGTGTTCTTGACTTAAAGTTTTTTCAGGATCCATGATATTGCCGCCATTGCTATGACAGGCTGAGCAGTATTTTTGAAATAACACTTCGTTTGCAAAAACGTTAGTAATGCTTAGCACTGCTGTAAAAGATAATCCAGCTATTGTCTGTGATGAATGTTTATTCATCGCATCACTCCTTAAACCAATATAATTTATACCAGCTTCTATGCTTATGGATAGTCATGTTACACACTTTTCCCAGTTATGAATAGCAAAGAAAAACGTGTTTCGAGTAGACTGGGGACTCCCCTGGTCGTAGGATAAAGTTTGTTTTCTCTGTTCGCCACCTGGTTTCCCGGCGGTGCTACACTATTTTATCCTTAGCTAAAGTTGTACCCCAGCCCTCTCAGAACCGGACAAGCGGATTTCCCCACATCCGGCTCCTCGGTCTGCCATTCAGAGAGCCTCCGCTGTACGACAAAGGTTAAGGTCTTTTCGGATTCGCGGTTTTGGCCAGTCAACCCATGCGAGTGCCTGGTTGAATCCAGACCAAGTATAGGCCTTACGCTGGTTCTTGCGATTGAGCTATTTGAACAGAAGTCGTGTTGCGTAATAGACAGATAGTGGTTACACTGAACCCGTAGGCCGGATAAGCGTAGGCAATGAAGCAGTTGCACAACCACAAACGCCGGATGACGCTATGGCTTATTCGGTCCCCGCTAGCTGTAATTATTAGCATTACATTTTAATTTAACGGCAGCGATGCTTCAGCGTGGGAACCAGAATTTTTGTTATGGGAGTTTGTACGCTTACGTTGCAGATTAAGCTGAATAGTTATCTTTTTAAAACCTTTATGGTTAAAGGTCTTCTCCACACTTTGAAAACCAATCAAAAAATAGTTTGGCTTTATCGCTTGAATGATATGGCATCACAATATAATACCCCCAGCTGCTATCTATTTCGAGTTCTCCAAAAATCCTTATAAGATTACCTGATTTCAATTCATCCTTAACCAGATATTCTCTTGCAAGTGCTATCCCTTGACCTGAAATTGCTGCATCAATCGCCATTAATGTATTGTTAAATTCTAAAAACCGTATCTCGTCAGGTTGATGATTATCTCCAAACATACGGAACCATGTTAACCAGCTTGGATATGTCGGGTCTTTGATTGTATTATCTTTGATAAGTGTATTTTTTTTTAAGTCATTAACTATATTTAAATCAGCTGTTTTTTCTAAGTAATGCTTCGAACATACGGGAAATAATTTCTCATTCCCTAAAATTTTATGTGTAATCAAGTCATTCCAATGACCTGTTCCATAACGGATCGCAACATCCGCTTCTCTGGAATTAAAATCAACTAAATCAGACGTTACATTAAGCCGAATATTTTCATCGTGAAGTAAACCTCTTATCGAATCAAGCCTGGGAATCAACCATTTGCTAGCAAGTGAAGGAGGTGCAGAAATAATTAGTTGCGAGTTTTCCGATAGTCCAACCAGTCTTCGTTCTATTAAAGACAAATGCCTAAATGCTTCCGTTAAATTAGGTAACAATTCTAACACTTCAGGAATTGGTATTAACTTTTTCTTGTTTAAATCCCGATTGAATAGTTTTGTATTCAGATGGGATTCTAATTTTCTTATTAATTGTCCGACTGCCTCAGGCGTTACAAATAATTCATGTGATGCCTTTGCATAAGAACCAAGTCGGCATGTTGCTTCTAATGCTTTTAGTGAGTTTAAATAGTTAGCTTGTTTCATACAAATAAAATCTTCGTTACTTACGAATATAATATAGCTTGTTTATGAACCAAAAACAATAGAAAATAGTTGACAATATAAATATATTTAAAACTTATTAAAGTGGATTATATTTATATAACCTTCAGGTATTAATACATCTGTTTAAACACTAAAAAAATGGAGAAAATAATGAGTAAACCAACAATATTCATAACAGGAGCAACCGGGAAGACTGGTTTTTATACAGCCAGAATTATGCTCGAAAAAGGCTATCGCGTAAAAGCAATGGCACGAAAACAAACTGATAAAACAGAAGCACTAAAAGCGCTCGGAGCAGAAGTGGTTTTTGCTGATTTTCTTGATCTGGCATCTCTCGAAAAAGCGATGGAGGGTGTTAACCGTGCTTACTTTGTTTATCCTCCAGCGGATGGTTTGCTTGAAGGAACGGCTAATTTTATTGTGGCAGCTCAAACAAATAACCTCGAGGCCATTGTGAATATGTCACAAATTACTGTTCGCAAATACCATCCAAGCCCGTTGACCAATCAGCATTGGCTGGCAGAAGAAATGTTAAATTTAACGAATATGATGGTTACACATGTATGCCCTGGGTTTTTTGCCGAGATGCTTTATATGATGAATGGTGGAAATATATTACAGGACGGAAAAATGTATTTACCCCACGGTGATGCTTACCATGCCCCGATTGCAGCAAAAGATATAGGACGCAGTGTTGCTGCTATTTTAGAAAACCCTGAAAAGTATAATCGACAACGCTTGGTTTTGACGGGTCCTGAACGTGTTTCTCAACACGAAATTGCGACCATTGCCTCTACAGTACTTGGTTTTCCTATTGAATATGTAGCTGTCACTACCGAACAATGGGCTGATGCTATGAGAAATAGCGGGCTGATGAGTGAGTTTCTTATTAAGCATTTGGTTGAAGTCGGTATCAATTATCAAAATGGTGTTTTTGATGAAGTCACGAACACAATCGAGGAGCTGACGGGGCAGAAACCGATGACTATGAAAACCTACATTGAAAGCAACATGGAATCGTTTACACCAGACTATTTACAAGCGATGTCGACGAAGTTGAGTGCAGAAAACAAAGCTGCATAAAATAATACAGATTATCTGAAACAGTTGCTTGAATTATTTCAAGACTAGCCCGCATTGCTCACCATTCTAATGAACCTTTGCTAGCTGCTTGAATCCATTGAAAAAATAGAAACAAGATAGACAAATCAGTCTATTAAATCTAGCTATAAAACAAACCAACTGGTTCGTTTTATAGCTGTGTTACTTACAAACAGGAGATAACAAATGATTTATCTTTATACAGATAGATATATTGCTGGGGTTGCACAACAGGATGAAACTCAATCATCTCGAAGGCAGCATAATTTCACTACTGTCAGTCCAACGTTTCGTTCTAATAATTGGCAATCGAATAATATATTGGTAGTCGCCTCTATGCTATTCGTTCTATTAACGTGTGGGTTAAATTCAATGGCATTTGCCCATGATAAAGCCATCACTTTTACAGATATAGCAGCAAATGATGGTGCTGGTATCGACTACCGTCGTGCAGCATCAGAACGTAATGTGATCATCGAAGGCTATCAGAAGGCCGGGCAGTTTCAGTTAGACCAATTACTATTGTCGCCGCTAAAATCGCGGGGCGCACCTGGAGTCGCACTGTTCGACTATGACCGCGATGGTGACCTGGATATTTATGTAACGAATGGCCCTGGAAAAGCGAACAGCTTATACCAAAACCTATTGACGGATTCGGGTAATCTCGAATTTGTTGATCAAACACAAAAGGCTAAAGTTGCTGCCATAAATTCTGACAGTACAGGCACTTGCTTCGGTGATATTGATAATGATGGCGATCAGGATTTATTAGTGCTTGCATTCAACGCGCCGCATTCCTTATTCGAAAATCAAGCCGATGGCAGCTTTGTAGACATTTCGACTACCAGTCAGGTTGACTATAAACAAGGTGCAATGTCGTGTGCAATGGGCGATGTTAACGGTGATGGATTGTTGGATATCGTCATAGCAAATACTGCTAATTTGGAAAATATTTTGGCGTTCTTCGCCGACCCATTCAAATACAACATGCACAACCAACTATATCTCAATATGGGTGAGAATACGTTCAAGGATGTCAGCGCAACTTCCGGAATTCAAAATCTGGATGGTATTCCAGAGGGTGCGGCAACGTTGAGCTGGGCAGTATCAATTGTTGACATTGACCTTGATGGTGATCAAGATATCGTGTTCGCTGATGATCAGGCCGCAATGCCAAACACAGCGCAAGGTGGTGTTGATCGTGGTTATATTCAGGTGCTGGAAAATGACGGTTCAGCGCAGTTCATAGCGCGTGCCGCGAGTTCTACTGGCGAGTGGATGGGGCTTGCCATCAGCGACTTGAATTGCGATGGTCACCTGGATATTTTCGGCTCAAACTTTGGCGATTATGGTTTGACTCTAATGAATCCGACTTATCAACTCGGCGGTTCAACTTCGCGCTGGTTACTTGGTCAGGCTGATGGATTATTTGTTGACCCAGGTGTCGGCGAACTTATCGCGTCACCATTTGGATGGGGAACAGCTGCGCTGGATTACGATAATGATGGTGATACCGATTTAATAACCCACGGTGGCATGGATGTCATCACATCAGTCGACCAATCAAATGCTGGTGTACTGTTGCGTAATGATCGCTGTAGCGCATCGTTCACTCGGGATACAATTGCTTTGGCAAATTCGGCAAACCATGCGAATCGTACAGTTCAAGGTGTAGCAACTGGCGATCTTAACAACGATGGTTTTGTCGATATAGTCACTGTATCAAGCACAAAGATTCCAGACACAGCGCCGCTAACGCCATATGAGACGACCTATGGCTCACCATTCGATACTGATGCAAACTATTTGTCTCAATTCGTACCAATAGACGAAACCAGCCTGGGATGGGTCGGCACTGTGCTTGAAAATGGAACGCTGTCTGTAGAAATCAACAGTGCGGATAATGGCAACCACTGGGTAGCTGTTAACGTACTGGGAAGCAAAGATATCGTCACCAATGCGCGAGTTAATCGAGATGGAATCGGCGCTGTTGTCTCATTCAAACCACGCCGTGGGCACACAGTGATGCAGCCGATTCTTGGCGGTTCCAGCTACGCCTCGCAAAATAGTCTGACCGCAAATTTTGGGATGGGTCATGCACGAAAGGGAACTGTTGAAATTCTCTGGCCGGGAGGTGTTCGCAATCGACTCTACAATGTGCGTCATGGCGAGCAGATCACTTTTCCTGAAATCCCGTGTAGTATTGATGCAAAATGGAAGAGCAGCAGAACCTACCGGAAATGTGTGCTAGGCGCAATTATAGAACTCATCGAAGAAGACATCATCTCTTTTCGTAAAGGATTGCGATTTTTGATTAGTGCCTATCGAGCATATTAATCGAAACCACATCATTAGCCAGTTGCCTAAGATGTTTGGGGCTTTGGGACGCTGATAGGTGGAAGGTTAGCAACGCTGATTGACACACCATAACGAAGCCGCTTTGAAAGTGTGCATTTACACGTGTCAATGCGCACTTTTGCCTAAAAGCATTATCGTATCAGGTCGTGAATGTTGAATGTTTTGGTCTGGTAGAGTGGACAGTTTTTTGCTGACCGTCGAGGTTGAATCGTGGTGGTCAGAAAAGATTACCCATCCTTGTTAAAGAATTCAAAATTCAAGGTCTGACACCTGAGATCCTAGGTCTGACACCTGAGATCCTTCTTGACAAGTGTTCCCCCGATTTTCAATTTAGGGTACTGGTGAATTATTTTCTTCTTCTGTTAAGTTACTGGTTACTGCACTCGCTATTTGAGTTGACCCAAGCTCTTTCAAGCGTCCAATCTCTTGTGTCTTATTCGGATAATCAAAACCCACGCTTGCAATAAAGCTGGTGACTTGCTCCAGATCGAGCAGTGATTTCACCAGTTTCGATTCATGCACAATCACAGTAAACCCAGAAGTAGGGTTTGGTGAAGTTGGAATATAGACAACATACATTTCACCTTGTTTGTTGGTTACATACCCAGGAACCCAAAGGCCATCTTTGGGATATTCTACATAGACTACTTCGCGATCATCATCTTGTTCATGACTTGAAAACATCTTGATAACTTTCTTTGTAACTCTGTAAACAGTGCTGACAACTGGAATTTTGTTGATGATCCGTTCAAATGTACCAATTACTAACGAACTTCTGTATTTCGACAGTGAATAGCCGATTGAGGCCAGTAAGGAGAAACTGATTAAGAAAACGGCGAATGTATTTGTATAGCTATCTACATAACCGTACACCATGAAGAACAGATTGGAGATCATGTTCTTGACGACACTAAAAATCTTCAGGATAAAAACAATCGGTATCATACCCAGAACACCGATCAGGAAATAATTAAATATCTTTTTAACGTGTTTTAACATTGTGTCCATTCGCCTAATTTCCCCCGATGTTCTACAAATCTGAATTGATCATCACTTTGGTTTTTTCTTCTGGTGTCAATATAACTTCCAGAACATTAGATAATCCAGGGCCATCAACAAAAACTGCTGCTCTTTTTACGACTTCTTCACGACGTACAACACCACCAAAGCCAATCACTACAACACCAACATCATTGGCTTCAAGGTCAGTTACACCATCACCTACCAATACATTACGGTCATTTTCCTTAGCCAGTGATTCACAAACTTTGGCTTTGCCACCATTACATGCCAGTGTACTTGTTTGTTCAAAACCAGCATAGTGATCGCTGTCGTCAAAGCTGATCTCTACCGCATGAATGTTTTCAGCTTTAATTCCCAAGACTGCTCCCATTTTAATAATGGGTTGGCGAAGACCGCCACTGATAATGTGTACTTGTTTACCCAATTGTTGCAATTTAGCAACCACCTCAATTGCATCATCAACCAATTCCTCTTGATAACGCTGAGACAGCCAATCTAAATCCTGTCGGGTTGGTTGAATGACATGCAAACGACGACTGTAAACTTCTTCCAGCGCCAACTCTCCATTCATTGCAGCCGTTGTCAGTGGTACCAATTGGTCTGCAACCCCCGCTTTGGATGCCAGTTCATCGATTCCTTCAATGCGAGTCAGTGTACTGTCGCAATCAAAAAACACTTGATTAAACGGGCGTGTATTCACAATTCAACCTGACACACATGTTCAATCGCTGCAATCTTTTCTACTGCTGTAAGCATTGTTTGATCCAGTGGTGAAGAAATGCCAATCACTGCCATGGCTTTCTTCTCCTGTGTTGAGTCACCGACGTGCATACGCGTGATATTAATATTTCCATCACCTAACACGTCACCGATAGCACCAATAACGCCAGGCTGATCAGAGTGCTGGGTAATCAATATTGTCCCTTCTAAAATAGATTCAACTTCATAATCATTGACACCAACAAGCCTCGGGTGTTTTTCACCAAGTAACGTACCTGTCAAAACTATTTTGCCGCCTTCATAATGACCGCTGACTGTTACCAAGGACACATAATCATGAACTTCCTCGCTACGTGATTCAGTCAAATTAATGCCTTGGCGTTTAGCCAAACTGACTGCATTGACACTATTGACTTGTACAGACATGGTATTGGCTAATAATCCAACCAATGTTTCGACGGCAATCGGGTGTGGATCGAGGTCGGCCGCTTTGCCTTTTACAGCGACTTTTACAGCATTTAATGGCCCTGGACTCATGGCTGCCAAGAGACGACCCAAGCTACATGCCAAATTCAGATAGGGTTGTAGCTTATGTCTGTCATCTTTTGATATACGCGGCAAATTGAGTGCATTAATGGCTTCATTGTGAAGCAAAAAGTCAGCGAGTTGATGTGCGATAGCCACACCAACAGCTACCTGAGCTTCATGTGTAGATGCACCAAGATGTGGGGTAAAAACAACATTGTCAAGTTCCAGGAGTGGCGAGCCGGCAGGCGGCTCATTTTCAAAAACATCAAGTGCCGCACCCGCCAGATCACCATTGGTTAACGCATCAATTAACGCAGCTTCATCAACCAGACCACCACGCGCACAGTTTATTAAACGCGCCCCTGGCTTCATCATTGCGAAACGCTCTGCGTTCATCAATTTCTGTGTCGGTGGGATTAATGGGCAGTGCAAACTAACATAGTCAGAAACACGCAATAACTCTTCCAGTGTCTTGGATTCAACTCCATCTTGCTCGAATTTTTCCGCAGTAACAAAAGGGTCATAAGCCACCACATTCATTTGCAAGCCGTTAAAGCGTGAAGCAGCAATACGACCAATTGTGCCATAACCAATAATGCCTATAGTTTTGCCGGTAATCTCTCGCCCCATAAATTGTGCGCGTTTCCATTCATTGGCTCGTACTGAAGCGCTGGCTGCCGGTAAATTTCGACTCAGGGAAAACAAGTGAGCAACTGCAAGTTCAGCCGTGGTTGTAGCATTGGAATCGGGTGTATTCAACACCACTACACCGCGCTCGGTTGCAGCTTCTATATCGATATTATCAGTGCCGATGCCAGCTCGTCCGATCACTTTCAGTTTAGGTGCGGCTTCGATCATTTCTCGGGTTACAGTGACCGCACTGCGCACGATTAAACCATCAACATCGGATAATCTTTCAGTCACTTCCTGTTGAGATAATCCTGGCGTAAAATCAACATCAATACCGTCACACGTTCGTAAATAATCAACCCCGGTTTCAGAAATCTTGTCCGCTACAAAAATTTTCATGCTTGTTTATTTTATTCCTCGTTTTAATATGATAATCAGCGCTTGATGCGCTATGGTTTTTTGAATGAGTTTTAGGTGGTTTGACGAAACAAAGTTACCAACCTTGTTGGTCTTTTTTGCTCCTGACCAACGCAATCTCAATCGTTACGTAGAATGACTCTGTGCCTCTTGAGATAGTTCGGTCAGAAACAAAAATCCTGCGCAATCTTGGTAACTTTATTCTGTCAAACCACCTTATTTCTGTGTAGTTGCGTTTATTCTTTTACAATCTTTGCGTCTCTAATCAAGCTATCAAGAGCGGTTGATAATTGAGATTGTGTATCCGATCGGATTGTTGCATGTCCAATTTTACGTCCAGGTCTTGGCGCTTTATGGTAGTCATGGAGATGCACTATAGCATTGTTTAAAATTGTGGTTTTGGTTGGCATGGCTCCGATAAAATTGACCATTGCTGCATAGCCAACTGTTTGTGTACTTCCCAGCGGCCAATCTAATATGGCGCGTAAGTGATTTTCAAACTGGCTGACTTCAGCGCCTTCGATACTCCAGTGCCCCGAGTTATGCACACGTGGAGCAATCTCATTTGCCAGCAATTGACCATCGACATCAAATAATTCCAAAGCAAGTACACCGACATAATCCAGCTCATCCAGAATACGCTGAATATAATCTTGTGCCAGGTGCTGTAATTCATCATTCGGAAGGCTTTGCGCGTAATGCAGAATGCCTTGATGATGGGTGTTTTCACTTAACGGGTAATAGACTATTTCACCACTACGATTGCGCGCTGCAATAATAGACACTTCTCTATCGAATGCCACCCTGTTTTCGATAATCAGTGGCTTGCCGCCCAGTTGCTTCCATGCTTTATCGAGATCATCTTCAGTTCGCAACACCATCTGTCCTTTTCCATCATAGCCCATGCTGCGGGTTTTCAAGACAGTTGGCAATCCTATTTGCAGTGTTGCTTGTTTTAACTGTTGTCGAGTCTCAATTGCTACAAATTCAGGCACCGGAATCTCAAGCCGGAGGAACATATTTTTTTCATTGAGACGATCCTGTGCTGTCTGCAATGCGATCGGTGGCGGAAATACTGGACAATTATCCTGCAAGTACTGAAGACTCCGCGCAGGAACATTTTCGAATTCAAAAGTCACCACATCGACTTGCTCAGACAACTGTTGGAGGGCTGTTTGATCATCATAATCTGCCTGAATTAAATCAGCGATTTGGGTAGCACAAGCATCTGCAGAAGGATCCAATACCACAAATTGTAGCCCTAATGGATAACCAGCTAATGCCAGCATGCGTGCCAGCTGACCGCCACCAAGAATTCCGACCTTCATGATGTATTCTCACGTGGATCAGGTTGTGACAACACCGCCTGAGTTTGTTGTTGCTGAAATTTCTCGACTGCTTGACGAATGGTTTGATCGTGATTGGCTAATATTCTAGCCGCCAATAAAGCAGCATTGATAGCCCCTGCGCGACCAATTGCCAAAGTTCCAACTGGAACACCTGCTGGCATCTGCGCAATTGACAATAAAGAATCCATACCATTTAAGGCTTTTGATTGTACAGGCACACCTAAAACCGGGAGTCGGGTTTTAGCTGCTACCATTCCTGGTAAATGAGCTGCGCCACCTGCACCGGCGATAATGACCTGCAAACCGCGTTGTTCAGCTGTCTGTGCATATTCAAATAACAGATCCGGAGTTCGATGTGCCGATACTATTTTGACCTCAAAAGACACGTGCAATTGTTCAAGCATATTCGCGCCATGTTGCATTGTGTCCCAATCCGAGGTGGATCCCATAATTAACCCAACTTGACCGATTTGCATATTGTTAATCATTGCTATTCAATTTATTGTGTAATTCGTCAATAACTTAATTTTGGACTCAGGTACTTAGGAACGTGCATGAACTAACCTGAACATTCTGACTTGCCTTTTTGCTCGTTTTTTCGTTGTGGAAACAGTTATACTCTCCGCGCATGGATTTTAGCGTGCACGTTTCTAAGTTGGGCATTCTTGTGCTCAGATTCAGGAATACGTATCATCGATCTGCTTGAGAAAAGCTATAGGTGTAGCGAGCTGTGTTGAGGGTTTCGGGATTGAAAACCGACCCAAGACTGCCTGAAGATGAGCTGCAAGATGTTCAAGATATTTCATGCGTGTTTCTCAGTGATTGCCTTGTTGGAACAACTGACCATTTGGTTCTGTCATAAGGAAAAAGACACTATTGTAATTTATCTAGCCTAAGACAACTACAATCAATATTTAAGTACTCGATCATAAATCTTTTAACATTTTACTTGTCTTTTTTATCATCTTCGGCGTTGCATAAACTAGTTACATAGCTCACTATGCGCCTGTTGATACGTCTTGAATATGATATAAAATCCTGCGTAAAATTGTTAAAATATTTATGATCGAGTACTTAGGTGGTTTGACGAAATAAAGTTACCAACCTTGCTTGTCTTTTTGCTTCTGACCAACGCAATCTCAATCGTTGTGTAGAATGACTATGCGCCTTTTGAGATGGTTTGGTCAGAAACAAAAATCCTGCGCAATCTTGGTAACTTTATTCCGTCAAACCACCTTAAAGCCTTTGATAAACTTAGCGCGGATAGTTGCGTTGGAAAACCTTGCTGTAGAAATGACTACAGGTAAGATATACCACCGTGCCCATGTGTATGAGCTGGCGACCTGATCAGTTACTAATTACGCAGTGAAGCGAGGATTTAATAACTTTCGAATCTTGACTTGCGTTTTGGCTCCACAGAATCGCCAAACAAATAGTCGTCGCTCACTATGCACTTCTGTGAAACAAAATGTTAGGTTCAATCTTCCGGAAGTTATTAAATCCTCGCTCCTAACGAACGTGCATGGGATAACTTAAACAATGATGGCGCAGGAGCAAAAAGGCCAGCTAGAATGTTCAAGTTATTTCATGCACGTTCCTAATCACTATAACCAGGAAAATTTAATTGAGAAATCAGCAGATAGATTTATTAAGATTTATTGGCTTAGCGATGATTATTTTAGCTCATGTTGAACCACCAAACATTATTTTTCAGTTAAGAAATTTTGATGTTCCACTGATGGTTTTGGTTTCTGGCATGTCTTTTGGGTTAGCTTTTAAGCGTGAATCATATTTGCAATACGTTTGGAAACGAATAAAGCGCTTGATCTTCCCAGTTTGGATTTTTTTAACCGTGTATTTTTTTATCTTGTTTGTGTTTAAGTCTTCGCTAGAAGACTTAAGTTATCACACAATATTTGATAGCTATTTTTTCATAGACGGTATTGGTTACGTATGGATTATAAGGGTTTTTATTTTGGTTGCATTGGTCGCTCCTTTTATCGACTCTTTTGATGAAAAAACACCATCAAATAAGCGCTATTTTTTAAATTTGTTGCTAGTGTTATTGATCTATGAGGGATGTCGGTATTATTCTATGCCCTATATTACTGATGGTTATGGAGAATATTTGTCATTGGTGGGCTTTTACTTGATTCCTTATTCATTGCTATTTGCTTTTGGTTTAAGATTTCGACGAATTGATGCTAAAGAAATATATCGTTTGCTAATATTTTTTATCGTGTGTTTTTTAGGGTTGATGATCTTGCTTTGGTATCAAACCGGCAATTTTGTCCAGACACAAGACTATAAATATCCGCCATCAATTTATTATTTATCATATGCTTTGGTGGTTTTTAGTATTATTTGGGTTTTTAGTGGAAAAATCTGTAAAACAATAGAGAAGAGTAAAATAATCAATACTATCATCTCGTTTATAGCGCAAAATTCTATTTGGATTTATTTATGGCACATCCCATTGCTAAAGCTGGTCAATGCTGATTTTGCCGTAAAATATTGTGTTGTTTTGTTTGTGTCTACTTGTATTGTGGTGTTCCAAGTATGGCTTGTGAATAGTGTATTGGTTCGCATAACGTCAAGTACTAAAGTTAAGAAAAATCTAAAGATTTTACTCACAGGCTAACTGTTGCGCAGGATTTTGTTTCTGACCAAATCATCTAATGAGGCGCATAAGTACTCGGCCATAAACCTTTTAACATTTTACTTGTCTTTTTTATCATCTTCGGCGTTGCATCAACAGTTACATAGCTCACTATGTAACCGAAGCAACAAGATCGAAGACGGACAAAAAGGCAAGTAAGGTGGGTGGGTTATTTATTTTCAGTTGCCTTAACACTCCGGTGAAGCCAACAGTCTACGTCAAGCTTCCGGAAGTAATTAAACCTCGCTCCATAGCTATTCTACGTCACGATTGAGATTGCGTTGGTCAGAAGCAAAAAGACGGGTAAGATCGGGATATTTATTTCGTCAAACCACCTAAAGTAGTGTTCATTGCTTTAGATCGTCAGTAATGCGAGAAGACCGCTAGCTCTGCCAGACAAAACAGCAAAGCAAAAGATGGATTGGAAATTGCTCTCATGCGTGATAGGGTTCTCGATACAGACTTATATTTTTATTTAGACACCGTTTTATCGAAAGTGATTTCTATTAGCAAAAGCCCTGATATTGCATTAGATCCTCGTGTTGCATTAGATAGGTGGTATTCATCACCAGCTGGACAGCGTGTTCGCGATCTGGAAGCGGAGTATTTAAAAACACAATTGTTTCCGTATTATGGGCAGATTATTATTCAACTCGGTGCTCTGAAATGGGAGCATTGTTTTCTGGATGACTATTGGTTTCCCAGCTTGCATGTTATTGAGGAAGCGTTTGCGCCGGATTTGAGCAAACCTGAAATCAGTGTGTGTAGCAATTATCAAGAATTGGCAATAACCAGTGAGATTGCTGATTGGGTGATTATTCCGCATCGCCTTGAATATGAATCTGACTGGAAAATTGTGCTTGAGGAGGCAGAGCGCATTTTGAAACCAGAAGGCACATTGTTTGTGTTGGGATTTAATCCCTGGAGCCTTCCGCATTTGACTCATTTTGTCAGCAGAGGACGAGGTGATTTTCCAGAGTGCAAAGGCTTATTAAGTCGCGATATGGTTATGCGGGTTCTGCAGGCACTTAACTTTCAAGCGGACAAAAGTGTTTGCTTTTATCCGGGGAAAGCAATCATCAAATCAACTGGCTATGAGAACAGACACTGGACTCTTGGTGCAGTGAGCTATGCCATTCGAGCTCGCAAACGACGCTTTTCCATGCTGACTGGCACATCACCCTGGCGCATTCGATCATTGATACATCGACCCGCACCGCTGCCCTCACCTCAGGATGCATCACAACAACATCCTGATAAATTGACTAACCATACACATGAATAAACTAATATCCGCATACACTGATGGCGCTTGCAAGGGCAACCCTGGGCCGGGTGGCTGGGGTGTGTTGTTGCGCTGTGACGGCAAAGAAAAAGAATTGTGGGGTGGCGAATTGCAAACCACCAACAATCGCATGGAAATCATGGCTGCAATCGAGGCTTTGGAGAATTTGACTAAACCGAGTCGGGTGGAAATCACTACAGACTCACAATATGTAATGAAAGGAATCACAGAATGGTTGCCAAACTGGATTAAGCGTGGCTGGAAGACTGCAGCAAAAAAACCAGTTAAAAATGCTGATTTGTGGAAGCGACTGCAAGCAGCATCATTAAGACATGAAGTTAGCTGGAGCTGGGTTCGAGGGCATCAAGGACATGAGGGTAATGAACGCGCAGATCAGCTTGCTAATCGTGGCGTAGTCGATATACTCAAGCAGCAAGACAGCTTCTAATATCTTGCGCTCTTAATAACTAAAGTTTCGGAGTTCATATCAAGCAACATAAATCTTGTAAACTATTGATTATAATTTGAATTATTTATTGAAAACAATCCAATGTTGGATATTTGACTTTAGAAATAGCCAATAAAATCAGT
>JAZGEP010000310.1:0-12933 GCA_036478815.1 Methylococcales bacterium | reverse complement strand
AAGTGATTTTGTCGTTACGAGCACTGGTTCAATCAAAAGGGCGTTGGCAACAATTTTGGGGGAATATTGAGCAATATGGCGCACAAGTGTGTTTGTAGGATGACATTATTTTAAATCAGCACCCGTGCAAAGTATCAGTAACCACCAGAAATACCGACGATTTATCTACATTTTAATGAATTATAGAAGATAGTACACCCAACCAATAAAACGATTAAATTACTCTAATTTGTTGAAGAATCTGGCGACACTATCACAAAATATACTTTTATCGAAACTCAGCTATCAGGTTTCGCTATAATTAAGTTGCATTGTTAGTGGGATAAAATACCGAAAATTATTAGTAACTACTCAGCTTACCCTCTATTGTGTCCAAGAGCTGCGTTGAAAGTGCTCATTTACCAGTATGTATTTCCGACTGAATAAAATTTCTTATGGCTTCAAATAGCTAGGAGGCTGGTGAGAAATATGGGTTAGATGCTGGATTCCCATCAGCAGAGAATATAATCCAACATGCCTGCTACTCATGTAAACAAAGCATGTTGTATTGACTAAAATTAACAAAACATAGATAAATAATTATCTTGTATGTTTGGATTAGGACTTATTAATTATCATGGAACGAAGACAACATAAACGTAGTAAGAGCCCGCAATTATTGCCCGTTCTTAATGTAATTTCAGGTGAGCAACTTGGCATGCTTGTTGAATTATCCTTCGGTGGACTGCAAATAATGACCACGAGTGATCTGCTAATCGATGCTATCTACCATTTACAGATTGTATTTCCTCAACCAGAAGGTCCATCAGAAAAAATTGAATTTTCAGCCGAGGTAGAGTGGTTTGACTCACGGAAACAAAATGGAGTCTGTTGGGCGGGTTTTCAAATCATTAATATTTCTGATTATGAATTAGAGCGGGTTGGACGACTTGTTAATCTATGGTCTATTGCACAGAATAATGCATCTACCCAGGACAAAAAAGTTTCTGCAAACTAAGAGTCCATCTGCATAATTGCAGTGGCTTGAACTCATGAGCTATGTAACTGTTTCTGCAACATAGAAAATGGATATAAACACAAGACAAAATGTTCAAGCAATCTCACACACTTGCCTTAACTGCCTTTAAAATCACAAACTTTCGGTTACTTGCAATCACAGTATAGTGACCAAACAAGCTCAAGAGTTGCTTGTGATAAGTCAAATGACGATTACCAATCACCCAAAGCTCCCCACCTTTTTTTAGCACTTTTTTTGACTCACTAAACATTCGTCTAGCAACATCACCACTAATTGCATTTTGAATATGGAATGGCGGATTATTCAACACCAGATTAACACTGCTCTCAGAAACACCAGTAAGACAATCAGTATTCAAAAACTCAGCTTTGCGTTCTGTATTGAAAACTGTTTGAAAATTTATTTGAGCGGATGCAATTGCCATATATGATTCATCAACAAATACCAACTCTGCTGCCGGATTACGTTGTGCTGCGATAATTCCCAGCAATCCATTACCACAACCTAGATCGACTATCTTCAACGGTTGCTTGAATTCAGGGATATGTTCCAAAAAAAAACGTGTGCCAATATCCAGTGAGTCACGTGAAAAAACATTGGCATGATTGGTAACTTCAATCGTAGTATTTTCAAGAATATAGTGTTTTGGATATGGATTGCTACCAAGTATTAAACATTGGTCGAACTGGCAATGGATCAGACGTGCTTTTTTCTTTGCCAAAGATGTTTGGGTCGAACCAAGTATGCGCTCGAATAATTTTAACGTAGACGTGTGAATCTGTTTGACCATACCTGCACCGATAATCCGTGTCTTGTCATGCAAATTAGGACGAATTCGATAAAGTTGTTCCTCAAGTAGTGCCAACGTTTTAGGGATTTTTATGACAACCAAATCAAGCAAGCCATCAGCTACTTGCAAACTGCTCAACAGTTTGACGCTATTTTCCTGTCTATCGTTATTTTTCAGATTAAACAACAATGCTTGATGCGCCAACCAGGAATCTGACATCATCTGCAACTGCTTCAATTGGCTGGTCTCAGCCAGCGCTATAGAAAGCGCTCCACAACGATCATTCAGAATTAATACTGATTGCTGTTCAACATCTGGGTACTCTTCCAATGCTTGCAACACATATTCATCTGCTGCATCCCATGCGCGTAATTTTTCGTTGTTTCTCACGGGAAATCGACTGAGTTGAAATGATCCTTGAGGTACTGTCAGAGTCTGCATATCACTATTAAGATAATTCGTAACTACCCAGCGTAATCAATAACTGCTTAGATTGCCCTCTATTTTGTCCAAGAGCAAGGCGAAAGTGCGGAGTTAACAGGTGTCAATAAGCACTTTCAACGAAGCTATTGGACAAAATAGAGGGTAAGCTGAGTCGTTACGATAATTCTTATATTGATTTGATCATGTTATACAATTATTCTTGCTGTATTGCCTGATTAATTTTTTCATCATTATGGAATTTCATATGCCAACCAAAAAACCAGTTTCAGACAAAGCAAAGCGTGACAAAATTGTTGCCGATGCTCTGAATCAAAAGTCTGAACGTGAAAAAGGTTATCGCGAACAAGCACTTAAACTTTACCCGTGGATTTGCGGACGTTGTAGCCGTGAATTCAATCATAAAAACTTGCGTGAATTAACCGTCCACCACCGCAATCATAATCACGATGATAATCCCTCAGATGGTAGTAACTGGGAGCTATTATGCCTGTATTGTCATGATAATGAACACGCACGTTATGGGGATTATTCGGGCAATAGTGAAACTGGGCCCGGTCGAGAAGAACAATTTACCTCAACACATAACCCTTTTGCAGATTTACAAGATTTGCTCAATGATAAAAAGTAGCAGGCTGTAGAGGCATACTTATACAGACGTTTATATGTGCTTACAATCAATTATCAGTTCAGTAGAAACAAGCGAAGCAATCCATGTGCAAGGAACGTGCATGAAATAACTTGAATATTCTGGCTGGTCTTTTTGCTCCTGACTGAACAATCTCAATCGTTGAGTAGCAGGCTACGCAACGATTTTATGAGTGCTTCTGTGGGATCAAAAGGCAAGTCAAAATCGGGAAGTTATTAAATCCTCACTCCTTATCAAGTCTATTGCTTAAAATCAGGATCAACAGGCATTGGCATTCCAGACTTGCTGATCGCGCAAAATAGCATACAAAACACTATTCCAGTTTATTCAATTGATAAACATTTGTAACTCAGATTACGCTGAAGTTACAAACATTTTAAATTTATGCACAAAGCAAATATCGGAATAGAACTGTATGTCTAATTTAAAAAAATCAATATTCTTACGGATGATGTCAAGCTGCAAACTCCGAAACTTTAGTAAATAATTTGTGATAATTACGTGAAGATATTTCACACACATGTTCGACACTGGTATCACGCAGTTCGGCAATCTTTTCTGCCACGTGCTTGACATAGATTGGGTAATTAGGCTTTCCTCGGTGTGGTACCGGGGCCAGGTACGGAGAATCAGTTTCTATCAGAAACCGGTCATCTGAAATTCTACTGGCAACGTCTTGTATACTCGCTGCATTTTTAAAAGTGACGATTCCTGAGAAAGAAATATAGAATCCCAGATCCATGGCACGACTTGCCATCTCCCAATCTTCTGTAAAACAATGAATCACGCCGCCAACCTCATCGGCACCTTCTTCTTTGAGAATCCGCAAGGTATCATCTTTGGCATCTCGGGTATGGATAATAATCGGTAGCTTCAATACCTTGGCGGCTTGAATATGGATACGCAAACGCTCGTGTTGCCAATTCAAATCACCTTCACTGCGAAAATAATCCAGCCCGGTCTCCCCAATAGCAACCACGCGCTTGCCTTGTGTCATAGCTATCAAGTCATCAACACCAGGTTCTTGATCCACAGTTAACTCAACATTAGGATGCACTCCAACTGAAATACAAATATTGTTGAAGTTTTTTACCAGCTCCCACATGGCTGGTAAGTTTTCCAGATCAATCGCAACACACAACAAGTGAGAAATTTGTTGATCTCTGACTTTCGCCATGAATTGAGCAAGATCATTCTGGTATGGAGCAAGATCAATTCTATCCAGATGACAGTGCGAATCGATCATCATTTTAGGTCACCTGATTTCAATAAGTATTTATTCAACCGCACAACATCGCCCTGCTCCAGCAAACCCGCTGCTAATCGTAGATCCAACCAGTTCACCAAATAAGCATACAGTTGTTGTGAAAGATCTCTTTTAGCAGTGTATAGATCTGTTTGGGCATCCAGAACATCTGCCAAAGTATTGGAGCCCACTTCCATACCGACTTGTGTTGCCTCCAAAGCCTTGTCGAAGCTCTGAACCGATTTTCTCAATGCTGTAACTTGATTGATTCTCGCTTTTACATCAGAGTAAGATTTAGTCACTCTGCGCTGAATAGAGCGCTTGGTTAATTCAAAATCATGTTTGCTCGCTTCGTAATCATGATGGGCTTGGCGTACTCGCGAGCTGACACCACCACCCGCAAAGATTGGAACATTCACCTGTACTCCAACTGCCCCTGATTCACCACGCAATCCAAAAGTGCTGTTGTTATCATTGAATGAATAGGATGCAACACCTGAGATAGTTGGGTAATGCCCGGCTTTTTGATGTTCAATTTCTTGCTTGGCAACATTGACATCACTCATCACTACCATTAAATCTCGATTACGATTAATTGCATAACTTTTCCATTGTTGCAAATCAGCAGGGTCAGGTGGTTCTAAAGGCAATTTCGCAATCAATACCGCCAATTCCCCTGTGATGGGTATGCCGGTGATTTCTTGTAATGCAGAACGCACATCAATCACTGCTGCCTCTGCCACAGCAACATCGGCAGTGGTCGCTGCATATCTTGCTTCTGCCTCTAATAAATCGGTGACTGGTGCCATACCAACTTCAAAACGCAATTTAGCCTGCTCCAGAACCTGATGACGCGCCTTCAACTCAGCTTTGGTTAATGACAAGGTTTCTTCAGCCAGCAGTATGTCGACATAGGCATTCACTGTACGCAGAATTAAATCCTGATAAGAACTAGCAAACAAGGCTTCTGCTTTGGCAATTTGATATTCTGACTGATTCAGTAATATCCAGCTATCCCAATTAAAAATAGGCTGATTGATATCTACTTGTCCAGTATGATTCCAGAAACGCTGTAATCCTTCACCCTGAAAGCCGGTTTTTTTATTACGCAGATAATTCCACTCACTACGTCCTGTTGCCGAAATAGTCGGTAAAATTACAGCAATTGCTTGCGATTTTAGTTCACGGGTAGACTCTCGTCTTGATAGTTCCCTCAAATAACTTGGATCGTTATCTTGCGCCAGTTGAAATACATCAATCAAATCCAGTTGTTCAGCACTGACTGTGTTAAAAATCAGAATATCTAGTAGTAAACTGAACATGATTGAAAACAATAATCGCATCGACATATTACTCTTGTAACGCTTGAAAAACACCGGATAAACTACTGGCTATTTGTTTGCTCAACAGAAAAAGCGCTTGACTATGAGCAGTCACCAAAGCGGTGTATTGATGACTGTCAACCGGGACACTGATCAGTGAATGATGGGTGATGACTGTTTTATTATCCTGTGGCCAGATCAACCAGTTGACATCTAGCACACAAGCAAGATCATCAACAATCTCAAATTGATTAATCCGAACGTCTACTTGCGCAGCCATAGTCTGAGTTCGTGACCAAGAATGTGATCGTACATGTACATCGACAAGCTCAGCATCGAGTTGCTTGGTTAAAACTCTGCCAACAGATTGGGATAATGGTTCGCCCCACTGGTGAGAAGAGGAAAACACCAGTTCATTGTTGCCGATACGTTTAACTATCTGTGGGCGGTCCAGATATACTGGTAATTGGATTTTTCGAATCCCGACAGTTTTCAGTTTATCTAATCGTGTATTGACTATCTGAGCAGCTTTAATCTGGCTTGGCGTTAAAATATGAAAGCGTGTCACAAGATGGTCAGCGCACCCAGTTAACAACAGAGTGATCAGCAGAAAGATTGACAGAATTCTGATTAAATCATTCATTTGGCCGAAGCTCCAGTGTCCTTACCAAAAAGAATTGATTGCGGTTGTTGGCGTAATTCATCAGACAAATAGCGTAACGATCTTGCAGCTGCAGAAACTTCGCGCAAGGTTTCTGTCAATTGTGTAGAAAATTGCGAATTCTGATCAAGCTGTGCAAGCGTTCCCTGAGCCAATTTGAGTGTTTGTTGTAATTCAACCAAAGTCACATCAGCAGATTCACCAACTGTTTCCATTCGCTGACTCAAACCGCTCACAAGTGAACGAGTCTCGGTTAGTGTGCCTTCTAAATTAACTGCGATTGGACCAAGGTGATGATCAAGTTTTTGTATGGTTTTATCAACTTGTCTCAAGGTAGACTGAAATGATTGCATGGTGCTGGTCAATTCTTCAGGGTTTACAGCCTTTTCGATAGTTTTCAATGTTTTCAGTGCTTGCGAGGCGATTTCTGTTAGCGGTAACTCATCCAAATCAGAAATTCCTTTTGTAATACTTTCCAGAATGCGATCAGTATTGGAACGAATCGTTGGTAGCTCGTGAACACCATCTAACTCGCCATACAATTTCACAGGTGTATTCGGAAAGAAATCCAACCCCAAATAAAGCTGCCCGGTAACCAGGCTTTGTGGCATTAATTGAGCGCGTAACCCACGTTGGTCAATCAACCGTTTAATAATTTCATCAGCATCCAGGTTATCGACATTTTGACCAGCAACCATTTGCAGGAGCTCTCTTTTAGGTAATTCAAAAAAGACTGCCGAACGAAACACCAGCTCGTCTACTTGAAACTGTAAGACAATACGAGTGACTGAGCCGATTTTTACGCCTTTTAATCTTACCGGCGCACCAACCGCCAAGCCATTTGTTGAGCCTTCAAAATAAGCTACTTTTTGCTCTGCACTTTCGAAAAAACGTTGCTTGCTGAACATTAGAATACTTAACACCAAAAGCGCAATCGCTCCAACTACAAACGCTCCGATGGCTGTCGCGCTTGGCTGTTTCATGATTGATTCATACTTGAGTTATGCTCAGTAGTCGGCGATTGAACAGAATGTTGGTGGCTAACTCTCAATTGATCCATTCCGGAATTATCACCGCGCGTTAGAAAGCGCCGCACTTTTTCATTCTCTGAACAGTGGAGTAAATCACTTGGATTACCGGAAGCAATAATCGTTTTGGTCTCTTCATCCAGAAAAATCGAATTGTTAGCAATCGCAAAAATACTCGGCAGCTCATGAGTCACCACTACAATCGTGGTCCCCAAATTATTACGTAATTCCAGAATCAAATCATCCAACAATTTTGCACTGATTGGGTCTAACCCGGCAGATGGCTCATCAAAAAACAGAATTCGCGGATCTAATGCGATTGCCCGAGCAATACCGGCTCGCTTACGCATACCACCACTAATTTCATAAGGATAATAGTCTTCAAACCCCTTCAAGCCAACTAATGACAGTTTAAACGAAGCCAATTCGCGCATTTCTTTAGGATTGAGCGATATAGTTTGTGATAACGACAACGCCAAAGTAACATTATCCGCCAGTGTCATTGAACTAAATAGTGCCCCACTCTGAAACAAAACCCCCATCGACAATAAAATTTGTTTGCGTTGAAACTCGGTTGCAGAACAAAAATCAACGTTTTCAAAAAGTATTTCACCGCGCGCCGGGCGACTGAGACCAATTAGATGCCGCAACAAGGTGCTCTTTCCGCAACCGCTACCACCCATGATAATAAAAACATCACCACGCATAATGCTGAAATCCAGGTCTTTCTGGACTATAAAATCACCATACGCAAGCGTTAAATTTGATGCATGAATATGGACTTGTTCAGTCAAAATGTCTGTACTTGTTACCATGTTCTATATGTGCAGAGCGTTATAAACAATCGTCAATATTGCATCGGCAACAACAATCAACACAGTTGCGGTAACAACTGCAGATGTGGTCGCCGAACCGACTGCTGAAGCACTGTTACCTGAATGCATGCCCCGGAAACAACCCGCAAAAGCGATCAGAAAACCAAATACAAATGCTTTGAAAACTCCGACATAGAAGTGGGTTAAGTTTAATGCACCAATGGTCTGATTTAAATATTCCACGGGCATTAGATCAAGCATAAACACACCAACCAGAAAACCGCCAAATATCCCAAGTATATCCGAGTAAACACATAATAACGGCATCATCAATACCAACGCCAGTGTACGCGGCAATACCAAATAACCCATTGGTGAAATACCCATGGTTTTCAGAGCATCAACCTCGCCATTGGCTTGCATCGCACCCAGTTGAGCAGCATAAGTCGCTCCGGTACGGCCAGCCATAATAATGCCTGTCATCATCGCACCCATTTCACGAAACATGCCCAATCCAACCAGATTGGCAATATAGATTTCCGCACCGAACATACGCAACTGGATAGCGCCAACAAATGCCAGAATTAACCCGACAAGAATACTGATTAGCGCAACGATACCTAGCGCGCGTGGGCCACAATCTTGCAAATGTTCCCAAAACTCGATGGCTCTAAACTGCGTGTGACCACGCAGCCATGACAACAAACTCAACACAAACTCACCAACAAAAGCAAACGCTTGTTGGCAGCTGTTCAAAATCGACAGAAACCGGTTTCCAATGCGCTGCAATAACGGGTGTTGAAAATTATTGCGTCTGGCATCTGTACGTTCATCAACGGCTTGAGACAAATACAGTAAGTCATGCACACCAGACGGTAATCCGTCCATGTCAAGATCCACTGATGCAAGCTTGGCAGCCGCTATAATCTTCTGTAAAAAAATCAACAAGCGAGTATCCCAATGCTGCAAGCCTTCGGTGTTAAAAGAAATTTTCTCAACAATTGAGACAGTATTGAGTGCTGCTTGCAATGTTTGTTCTGTGGGTAGAGTAGATTCCAACGTCCAATCACCGGCCAGAACGATGTAACAATGATGCGACGATGGGTGAACAAGTTCAAGTGATGCCAAAACCATAGACTGTGTGCAGTTAAACAATAAAACGGGAAGTGACAGCCATTACAGCAAATACAGGGTTAGCTATAAACAAGATGGTCGATTTTAGCACGAAGCGCACATCTCGCATATTTAGAGCGTCTATATTTGGACTATATTTTTGAGTAATTCTCTTAAAAACCACTTAAGGAACGTACACGAAATAACTTCGACAACTAAGGAACGTGCATGGAATAACTTGAACAATTGACGTAGGCCATTGTTGTCAAATTACTGTTCATATACAAGGCGCGAAAACAGGCGCATAGTGAGCTGAGCTATATAACTGTTTTCGCAACACCGAAGATGAGCAAAAAAACAAATCAATTGTTCAAGTTATTCCATGCACGTTTGTAACTTGTCATGTTGTCCATCTTCGGCGTTGCCGCAACAATACCACGCCAGGTATTTCAAAGCCGGTTTCCAAAATGCTTGCAGTCCACTACCCACTGAGTCGGCACCCCACCGGGAATCGCAAGCCCTGCTTGCTTCAACGCCTGCAGGCAACAACGCGCCCGAAATATCTCGGCCAAGGCAAATTCATTAAACAAATACTTGTTTTTCAGCTTAATCCACTGCCTGCGTTGCCAATGGAATCAATGTAGGCAGATACCCGTTGGACAACCCGTGCATAACTGTCAATCGTCGCGTCACCCATGCCGCGAAGTTTCAGGGTGCGTAGATGAAGACGGTAGAGCCGATCGAAATGGGTTTGTTCTTGTGTATGCATGGTAAACTCCAAATTTGACGCACTCGACAGTGAGTACACTTACACTTAGAGTTTAGGAACGTGCATGGAATAACTTGAACAATGATGGCGCAGGATTTTTGTTGCTGACGAAACGATCTCAAGAGGCGCATAGTGATTCTACGCAACGATTGAGATGGTTCAGTCAGGAGCAAAAAGACCAGCCAGAATGTTCAAGTTATTTCATGCACGTTAAGCGAAGGCCAACAACAGACGAAATCACAAAACAGAATGGTCGCCTTCTCATCAAACCAGTCCAGCATTTGTGGATAATAATTTTTCAAATAGGCAGTAGTTTGGTTCAACAAAGGGTGATGATCGTGAATCAGGGTACGGTGGTATTCATTCAACTGCGTTAAGGTAAGCTTTTCCGGGGATTCTGGAAACAAAGGAGAAAACTGATCCCTGTGATATCACAACATATCGAGTTGAATAGCCGCATCTGAAGGTTCATCCTTCGCACCACTGGGCACAAACGCTTTGTAGTTTTCGCATCGGTCGTAAGGATTCAGAGGAAACAACGCGAGATGTTTGCATTGAGACCAGGCATACAATCAGCGGCCTTTTTTTCAATTCACAGGCAATCACAATGGTGCGGCCCTGATACGTCACTTTGAGTGTACGTGCCCATTCATGTATAGATTCTGGATTGGTTGCAAGCGTGTAAATCGATTGTTGTTTAGACCTGCAATCATATTTCGCAGAGGTCATGTTTTTAATCACCCTAATCAGTGCTACGAAGTTCTGAGAGGATCAGTCTTTCATCGCTCACCACTTGGGTGTAAAGTAAGACAGGAAGCATGTATCATTTCGCGCAGGTAGAAATGAGAGCCGGTGATGCGACAATCCCTGAGTATGCGTTTTGATATGAATCACTTCCGCGAGTGCGAGTGCGAGTGTATTGTTATGAGCACTGAATTTCCGATCATCGCCATCCCCATCAATACCATGCCATTCAATCTGTCCTGCAAAAGTCATCCCGTCACATTATCTTTTTCATCTAATTTTAGCTGTTCTTTCAACTATTCGATTAATAATTTAAGAAAATGATTAGAAACAACCAGTGTTTTTTTTCGAGACGAAATATGCCTTCTATTTTGTAGAACCACAACGAAAAACCAATGATATTGAAACTGATAGCTCAACGTGTTTCGTCTTTATTGATGTCTAACGCCTGCATGCAATGGTTAGGTTTCTGCTCCACGTTGATTCCATAGCTCGATCAGTTCTTGCATAGTTGGCTGTTTCTCATAATTTTTTTGCTCTTGTGAAACTTGAACCCATGGCAATGCACTTCGGAACCATATATGAGCAATAGGTTGGATAGATTTTTTATCATCCATTGTGCCACCCCTTAATGCCAAAAATCCAGGATGCTCTGGAGAAGTAAGCCAAACCGTATTGCCGCAATTTTTACAAGAGCATCGATTCAGTTGAGTATCATTTAGTCGATAACTATCGGTTTTAGAAACACCATTAGTTATAGCAATATCTTTTGCTTCTAATATAACCGATATAGTGAACGCAGAACCTGTTGCTTTCTGACAATCTGTACAGTGACAGGTATAACAAGTCATTGGTTCACCAATTATTTCGTATCGTAGTGAACCACAATGACAACCGCCTATTTTATTCAATGGATGCTCCCTATATGAAACCTAACGCCAGCTTCACCGGATGCCATAAGGGGCATGGCTTTTGCGGCTTTTTCTTTTCGCAAAAGACATGCCGCTTATGGCAGTCCGCGTGCAAGCTATTGTTATATTTATAAAATCCCATTATACGTAATTGGCCCTTTATCAACACCAATGTCTACTCTTATTGCATTTAGCATGTTTAACGCTAGTTCACGAACCTTTTTCCATTGATACGCTTCTGCCTTGCTTGAAATGAGTAGCAAATAATCCATTAATTGATCTTGAGCATCCATTACATGTTGAGGAGCTACCATTGCTAAATATCCATATACCTGAATTCGGTTCCTATTAAATTCCTCAAAGTGATGTGCAGTAGCCTCTGGAGTCAGCCTACCCATTTCATCAGCATCAAATGCTGCTAAAAGGTTTGAAACAATATCAATTGCTGACCGATAAATAACAATTTTATCATTTTGGAATTTAAGAGTTGTTTCCTTAATTACATCAAGCTCACGTTTTGCTTTCTCTAGATCTTTATTTAACTTATGAGATTCCCCTGCAATTATTCGCCGTGCCCAGACTTTTCCTAGCCATGAGGAAAGTGCAAATACTAATGCTCCACCTGCACCAACAGAAACTAAAGAAGCCGTGATAAACTTAAATACTACTTCCCAATCCATAATTTATTTCCGTTTAAATATAACGCCTGCTTCAGTTGACGTAAAAAGGGGCGGAAAATTTGCGTCTTTTTGCAAATTTTGTGACGCTTTTTACGGTCAACTGGAAGCACTTGTTATGCGTGAATTTCACTCCGTAACCTGTAAATATCGCCCACAATAAAGTCATTATATGATTCACAGGTAATCCAACCGTACTTTTCTGAGTAGTAACCTTCCGAGCACTCAGCATATGAAGCTATAGTTTCCCAAGAAAACAAACAATGCTCATGATTTCCATTATCTGGGTATTTTCTCTTTTCCCATTTTTCGCTCGTATCAAGGGCTGCATCCATTGCTTCTGGCAACCACCAACCTCGATATGAATATTCATCACCTTGTTTTGGTATAGGGTGACAACTATCAAAGGTTTCGAACGTATAAACAGAGCCTTCAATCTTTATAACTTTATGCAGTTGATACCTTTCTGAGCCTTTCTTTGGATTTATATATAATCCAGCCGGTGTTATGGGGGCTGAATCCATTCTATCGAATTCAATTACTAGCCTTGAAACATTACCTGTTTCACTGGCTTCAATAATTTTCCCTTTTGGTTCTATGTATCCCATAACTCTCTTTTACGCATAACGCCCGCATCACTTGACACAAAAAGGGGCGTGTTTTTTTGCATCGCAAAAAACATGACGCTTTTTGTGGTCAAGTGGATGCGATTGTTAGGTTCTTATTTATGATGTGACACCCATTAATCT
>JAZGEP010000309.1:0-13524 GCA_036478815.1 Methylococcales bacterium | reverse complement strand
CAGAATTCATCGAGGCTGATGCAGAACTGGCACGTGTTGAGCTGGGCAATCCTCTGTTTGTTGTTGAAGGCCCCTTAATGGCCGGCATGAACGTGGTTGGAGACTTGTTTGGAGCTGGTAAAATGTTTCTGCCACAAGTGGTTAAATCTGCCCGGGTCATGAAAAAAGCAGTTGCCTATTTAATGCCGTTTATGGAAGAACAAAAAACCGGGGAAAGCCGATCCGCTGGAAAAATATTGATGGCAACGGTTAAAGGTGATGTACATGATATCGGAAAAAATATCGTTGGTGTGGTGTTGCAGTGTAATAACTATGAAGTGATTGATATTGGCGTGATGATTCCTTGCGAGCAAATATTGAAAACTGCACGTGATGAAAATGTCGACATTATCGGCCTTAGTGGGTTAATTACACCATCATTGGATGAAATGGTGCATGTCGCCAAAGAGATGCAGCGCCAAGGCTTTACCATCCCATTATTGATTGGTGGTGCAACCACATCGCGCATTCACACAGCAGTCAAAATTGCACCCAATTACAATAATGCAGTGGTTTATGTGACTGATGCCTCTCGCGGAGTCGGTGTTGCTTCCAACTTATTGAGTAATAAAAAAGCTGATTATGTTGCTTCAATTAAAACAGAATATGATCAATTACGCACTCGCCATGCAGGGCGTAAATCATCTGTCAAACAATTAAGCATAGAAAAAGCACGTGCCAATGCGATGCAGACTGATTGGAGTAGCTATCAGCCGCCCAAGCCAGCGTTTCTGGGCGAAAAGGTATTTAAAAATTATCCACTAGATGAAATTGCTGCATATTTTGATTGGTCTCCATTCTTTCAGACCTGGGAGCTGGCGGGAAGTTATCCAAAAATTCTAGACGATGACATTATTGGCGAACACGCCCGCAGTTTATTTGAAGACGCCAAACAAATGCTCAAACAAATCATTGATGAACAATGGTTAACAGCAAATGCGGTGATTGGATTTTATCCTGCGGCAGGGCAGGGCGATGATGTTGTTCTCTATGATAACGAAAGCCGAGGTAAAGTCACCGATACACTGTATTTCCTGCGTCAACAAGCGGATAAGCCGCCTGGACAACCAAATTACTGTTTGTCAGATCTGGTCGCTCCGAATGGACAAGGTGATTATGTTGGCGGGTTTGCTGTCACAGCAGGCATTGGCATTGAAGAGCATTTAAAGCGTTTTGAACAAGACCACAACGATTATGACTCCATCATGTTGAAAGCCTTGGCTGATCGATTTGCAGAGGCGTTTGCAGAATTAATGCACAAACGTGTGCGTACTGAATTCTGGGGCTATATTACTGATGAAACGCTGTCAGAACAAGAGCTGATTAAAGAAAAATATGTTGGTGTTCGGCCTGCGCCTGGTTACCCTGCTTGCCCTGATCACACTGAAAAATCAACATTGTTTGAATTACTGGATGTCGAACAGAATACGGGAATACAATTAACAGAAGGCTATGCCATGTATCCCGCATCCTCTGTAAGTGGCTGGTATTTTTCCCACCCCGAATCGCGTTATTTTAATGTGGGCCGTATAGCCAAGGATCAGGTTGAAGATTATGGTCAACGTAGGGGAGAGGCGCTGATCGCAGTTGAGCGTGCTTTGGCGCCAATATTAAATTACGATCCAGAATAACGGGTTTTACTCTACGAGTAAGGAGTGAGGATTTAATAAGTTACCGAAGTTTGGCGCAGCATTTTGATTTCACAGAAGTACTCATAAAATGGGCGCATAGCAGGTTACGCAACTATTTGATGAGTGCTTCTGTGGGGTCAAAAGGCAAGTCAAAATCGGGAAGTTATTAAATCCTCACTCCTAAGGATGATTGCAATGGAAATATGTTCTAAATTTATTTTATACGGAACAGATGGCTGTCACCTGTGTGATGAGGCTCGTGACATGGTGGATATGGTGCTGTCATCTCAAAATAGTCCAATAGACTATGCCTATATTGATATTATTGCAGATGATCAATTGTTGGATTTATATGGGGAATCCATTCCAGTTATCCAGGCAATACAATCGAATAGACAACTTTGCTGGCCATTTGATGGTTTGAAATTGTTTGAGTTTCTCAAAGAGCTTTGAGTATCGATTATTTGTAGTGTTTTGAGATAGATTAAAAAGTTCTATCACATTCATTTCTGACTATATAAACACCGTAACTCAGCGTATCTGGTACTGCTCAGATTTAAGACTAAGGCCGAAACCGCGGGGCACTTCCAACGCAGCTATAATGGACATGAGAGGGTGAGCTGAGGGGTTACTAAACACCTATGTAACCTGCGACAATATGCCACATTCCATATTTACCAAAAGCAGCTATACTTATAACCACTGAGTTGAAGCAACATTTTCAATCGCTTCATGCACGAAAGTGCATTTCCTCCACTTGATAACAGGGTTCATCAAACCCTGTTTTTTTTTGCAACTATTTGACCGGAAGCAAGATTATTCTAGCGAATACTCTGCGACAATTTGACACATTCCATATAGTGGATCCACTGCTATACTCAGATTAAAGCACTGCTTTATTCACATTGCTTTTAATGCACGAGAGTGCATTTCCTCCTCTAGATGGCAGGGTTTTAGAAATCCTGCCTTTTTTTTTCTGAGCTGTGACTTTCTGGAAATTTTAGCTTGTAGGGTAGGTAAGGGAAAACCCTGTGCATATTTGTCTGGCCTATCTTTGTAGGCTATACGACATGACTGAGTTGAATAGATCAACTGCAACCGCCTCCTCTTGATAGCAGGGAATAGGTACTTCTATATTCTGCTTTGACAGGGTCTCCTCCACCTAGGGAAGAAAGGTTACTCCTGTTTTCTTCAAACCGCAATACCCCTGTGGGCATTTCGCTAGGTATTGTTGATGCTCTACCTCGGCAAAATAATAGACCATTACAGGGCGTATCACTGTTGTTATGCCTCCAAAGCCTGCCTTTACAAGACGTTGCTGATAATGTGATTGTGTATTTTCTGCTTGTTCTTGTTGTTGTTTGCTGTGTGTGTAAATAACCGAGCGATATTGACTACCAACATCATTTCCTTGTCGCATACCTTGTGTGGGGTCGTGTGTTTCCCAAAAATAGATTAATAATGTCTGATAGCTGATGACAGTTGGGTTGAATACAATTCTCACGACTTCTGCATGACCCGTTTTCCCGGTACAAACTTCTTTGTAAATCGGGTTTGGTGTACCCCCGCCACTGTAACCAACTGATGTTGAATAAACACCATCCATTTCCCAAAATCTTTTTTCTGGCCCCCAAAAGCAACCCATGCCAAAGATAGCCTGTTCAAAACCAGCAGGGAAGGGAGCTTCAATTCGATTCCCGCTCACATAGTGTGTCTGATTAATCGGGGTCGGTTCCCAGCGCCCTGTGAGTGCGTTATCCCACTGGGTTGATGTGTCGAATTTATCTGATCGTTTCATGTTTGTGTCAATCGGTGTTAAATTGAACTGATGATGTTTTATATTCCCCAGTTGCGAAATAGGCATGTAGGTAGCCTGCTCATTGTGTTTATTCTATTACAATTGTCAGGTTGTGTTTATCTGCGTTTATTGGAGTTAAAAAATCAGCTCAAGGAATTTGATCAATATGTAGTGATCCACACAGACCAATCATTCTCACTTTTTTTTAAACAGCCAGTACTACTCAAAGAAGATATACACAATTTATCCAAATTAAATCCTACTCAAATAATCCCCACAGTCAATGGTGAGGAGTGGGTTTATCGTTTTGTCAAACTAGACAATGAGAATCCAACAGAAAAACCTCACCCAATTACATTAGTATTCCGTTTTACTTTCAACCAACACGGCAAACTAGAACAATGGTATTTTCCTGATGAATTTTTAGCCATTGTTCCTCCTGAATTTCTGGAAGCTTCATTACGTTCATTGGGAACCGCAACGATATTCAAGTTTTCCAGGCAACTTAAAGCAGATGTAACACAACTGAAAACACAGGCAAAACCACCGACACAGATCACTGTTAAACAGGTGCTTGGGCAACCTTCCGAAATTGTTAATGAAGATAAATTACAGCGCTATCTGTATCGTTTTCAATTGATTACAGATTGGGTTGAAGATGGTTATGAGGAACGCAGAATTGCCTTAGTCAAGCTTGATTTCATCCCAAAAACGCAACTGTTAATTCGTGCATCCCCACGTTTTGCTGGTTTAAAAATATCGATCAATTATTCAAAATTACTTGGCGAAGACTATTTTGTAAAAACCGATTAAACAATCATTCAGGAACCGATATGCCTAAAATACTCGCATTTTCAGGAAGCAGTCGAAAAGGTTCGTTCAACACCATGCTTGTCTCTGTTGCCGCAACAGCAGCTCGTGACGAGGGTGCTGATGTCACCATCATCAACTTGGGTGATTATCCAATGCCCATCTACAACGCTGATTTGGAGGCAGAACATGGGATGCCACAACATGTATTAGAATTCAAGCAACTGTTGATTGATCATCAAGGATTACTCATTGCATCTCCTGAATACAATAGTGCTTTTAGTCCTTTACTTAAAAACGCAATTGACTGGGCATCACGCAAGCAAATACAAGAAGAGGAGCCATTAGTCGCATTCCGAGGTAAGTATGCATCAATTATGTCGACTTCTCCTGGAGCACTGGGCGGCATCCGTGGTCTGGTTTTTCTCAGAATGTTGTTGGGTAATATTGGGATTACAGTACTACCAGATCAACAAGCAATTCCTCAAGCACACCAAGCATTTGATCAAAACGGCAGTTTAAAAAACCAGCAACAGCATCAAGCTGTAAGCAAACTGGGTATAAAACTTACCCAAAGCTTAGGAACGTACATGGAATAACTTCAACAATGATGGCGCAGGATTTTTGTTTCTGACAAATCGATCTCAAAAGGCGTATCGTTGGTCTACGCAACGATTGAGGTGGTTTGGTCAGGAGCAAAAAGATAAGCCAGAATGTTCAAGTTATTTCATGCGCGTTCCTTAGGAGCGAGGATTTAATAACTTCCGGAACTTGACTTGTCTTTTTGTCCGTCTTCCTCGTTGTAAAAACAGTTGCGTAGCCAGCTATGCGCCCGTTTCTACGCCTTGAATACGAACAAAAATCCTGCCTCAAGATCCGGAAGTTATTAAATCCTCACTCCTTAATACAACATACTTAACCAATTCCTTATTCCTTGCTGAAACAAATCTAAAAGAATAAGCGACATCTTAGTTGAATCAATGCAATAAAAATGTGAAAAAGTCCTGAACTAATGAGAGGGGAGATCAAGTAAAATCATGCATGGTTTCGAAAGAAAATACCTGCCGTAGTGTTTTGCAGAAACTACCGAAATAATTGCTTTTACTTTAGGAATGTTCAAGTTATTCCATGCACGTTCCTTAGGAACGCGCATGAAATAACTTGAACAATTGACGCAGGATTTTTGTTCGTATTCAAGGCGCGAAAACAGGTGCATAGTGAGCTATGTAACTGTTTTCGCAACACCGAAGATGAGCAAAAAGACAAGTGAATTGTTCAAGTTATTCCATGCACGTTCCTTAGTCCATCGCCAGCATTTAGAATTGAAAATTTAAATGCTAGCATCATTCAATTTAAATAACTGTATGCCCTCAAACAAACTTAATCTTTTATCGTTTTCTGGAAATATTCGAGTTTTACATCTCACCTGGTTTGCTTTTTTTCTCAGTTTTATGCTTTGGTTCGCACATGCCCCCTTAATGATGGTTATTCGCGACTCAATGAATTTAACTGATCAGCAAGTCAAAATATTGTTAATTCTTAATGTTGCCCTCACCATTCCGGCACGCATCATTGTTGGTATGCTGGTTGATAAATACGGCCCAAAACAATTGTTCTCGTCGATACTAATAATAGGCGGTCTGATTAGTATTGGATTTGCACTGACTCAAACCTATCAGCAATTAGCGATTGTACGATTTTTATCTGGATTCGTAGGAGCAGGTTTTGTGGTTGGCATTCGCATGATTTCAGAATGGTTTCCAGCGCGACAAACCGGTATTGCACAGGGAATATATGGCGGCTGGGGTAACTTTGGTTCTGCTGGTGCCGCAATTATTTTGCCCTCTGTTGCACTCTATTATGGTGCTGACAATGGTTGGCGTTATGCCATTGGTATCACAGGGATTGTTGCGATCATCTATGGTTGTATTTACTATTTTAGTGTTTCCAATACACCGAAAGGCTCAACTTATTTTAAGCCAAAAAAAATGGGGGCAATGGAAGTCACCAGCAAAAAAGATTTATTGTTATATATCGTCATGAATGCTCCGATGTACCTGGCATTAAGCGTTTTAACATGGAAACTGTCAGCAAGAATGAACTGGTTCGACGAAACTGTTGCATACACTATTTATACAACGTTGATTGTTTTGTATCTATTTCAGATCTGGAAGATTATTCAGGTTAATCAATCTATTTTTCACAAGGAGACACCCGAGTTACAACGTTATGCATTCAAGCAAGTTGCTATTTTGAATATTACCTATTCGTTAACATTTGGAGCTGAATTAGCTGTCGTATCCATGCTGCCACTCTATTATGTTGATACGTTTAAAGTAGAACCTGTTTTGGCTGGAATTTTGGCCGGGATTTATCCGCTAATTAATCTTTTTGCGCGACCAGCAGGGGGTTGGTTAAGCGATAAAATTGGTCGAAAAATTACTTTGGGAATTGTTTCTGCGGGCGCAGCAATGAGTTTTTATATTTTGAGCAACGTAACACCAGATTGGACATTGTGGTTGGTTGTTGCGGCAACCATTCTGGCTGGTATTTTCTCAAAAGCCGGCTCAGGTGCAGTCTATGCCATGGTGCCCTTGATTCAGCGCCGTATGACCGGTCAGTTTGCCGGAATGGTTGGCGCTTTTGGTAATGTCGGTGGTTTAGCATTCTTGACGATTTTATCTTTTGTTTCAACTGAAATTTTCTTTATGGCGATTGCTGCTACAGCTGTATTTGTGTTTATTTGTGTTGTTGTTTTTCTGGATGAGCCAAAAGGGCAAATGGCTGAAATACTGGATGATGGTACTGTTGAATTGATTGATGTTAAGTAGAAAACACGTATGAAATTACTTGCACAACTGAGTTGCCTTTTTGTCAATCTTCCGCGTTTGCGTAATTTTTCTGTAATATTGGCATCTCGTTAAAAATGATATAAATCATATACAGTAATGACACTAATTGATTAAGAACGTGCATGAAATAACTTGAACATTCTGGCTGGTCTTTTTGCTCCTGACGAAACGATCTCAATCGTTGCGTAGAACAACTATGCGCCTCTTGAGATCGTTTCGTCAGAAACAAAAATCCTGCGCCTGAATTGTTCAAGTTATTCCATGCACGTTCCTTAGTCGTAGTGTTAATTAAAATTAGAGAAATCTATGTCGTCAAACAGGCTTACTTTATTATCATTTTCAGGTAATGTCAGAGTATTACATTTTACCTGGTTTGCTTTTTTTCTCAGCTTTATGCTCTGGTTTGCGCATGCCCCCTTGATGGCGGTTATTCGCGATTCAATGAATTTAACAGAGCAAGAAGTTAAAATATTGCTAATCCTGAATATTTCCCTCACCATTCCGGCACGCATCATTGTGGGTATGCTGGTTGATAAATACGGCCCAAAACAACTATTTTCGTCGATACTGATATTAGGTGGCCTGATTAGTATTGGATTTGCGCTGACTCAAACCTATCAGCAATTAGCGATTGTACGATTTTTATCTGGGTTTGTTGGGGCGGGTTTTGTGGTTGGTATTCGTATGATTTCAGAATGGTTTCCAGCGCGACAAACCGGTATTGCACAAGGAATTTATGCGGGCTGGGGCAACTTTGGTTCTGCCGGTGCCGCGATTATTTTGCCCACTGTCGCTCTGTATTATGGTGCTGACAATGGCTGGCGTTATGCTATTGGTATCATAGGAATTGTCGCTATTATTTATGGTTGTATTTATTATTTTAGCGTTTCGAATTCACCAAAAGGCTCAACTTACTTTAAGCCAAAAAAAATGGGGGCAATGGAAGTCACCAGCAAAAAAGATTTATGGCTGTACATTGTTATGAATGCCCCGATGTACTTGGCATTAAGTGTTTTAATCTGGAAGTTATCAGCAAAAATGCACTGGTTTGATGAAACCATTGCATACGCTATTTATGCAACGCTGATTGCATTGTATGTGTTTCAGATCCAGAAGATTATTCAAGTTAATCAATCTATTTTTCACAAGGCAACACCTAAAATTCAGTGCTATTCCTTCAAGCAAGTTGCTATTCTTGACATTGCCTATTCGTTAACTTTTGGCACTGAATTAGCTGTTGTCTCCATGCTGCCACTTTACTATGTCGATACTTTTCATGTTGAACCTGTAATGGCTGGTATGTTGGCAGGCATTTATCCATTTATTAATCTGTTTGCGCGACCAGCGGGTGGTTGGTTAAGTGACAGGATTGGCCGAAAACTTACTTTGGGAATTGTTTCTGCAGGTACAGCAGTGAGCTTTTTTATTTTGGGCAACGTAACATCTGATTGGGCATTGTGGTTAGTTGTTGCGGCAACGATCCTGGGAGGTATCTTCTCACAATCCGGATCGGGTGCTGTTTTTGCCATGGTTCCATTAATTCAACGCCGTATGACCGGTCAGTTTGCCGGAATGGTTGGCGCCTTTGGCAATGTCGGTGGTTTAGCATTCTTGACAGTATTGTCTTTTGTTTCAAGTGATAGATTTTTTATGACGATTGCTGCAACAGCTGTTTTTGTATTTATTTGTGTTGTTGTTTTTCTGGATGAACCAAAAGGACAGATGGCTGAGGTATTGGATGATGGTAGTGTTGAGTTGATTGATGTTAAATAAGAACGTGCATGAAATAACTTGAACATTCTGGCTGGTCTTTTTGCTCCTGCGCCATCATTGTTCAAGTTATTCGATGCACGTAAGTTCGTAACGACTCAGCTTGTTCTAGCGAAACCAGCTCCCGATCGTGTTGCTGACACGCATTGATAAACTGCTTTTCATTGGCAGGACTGTCGTTCCTCGGGCAAGGCCATTTTCTAGTTCAAAAGCAAGATCCATGGCATTGGTAAATCCTTTTTCAGGATTAACTGCACGTGCCAGTAATACTTCAAGCCAGGAGGGTAAATCGGGACGATATTGGCTCAGCGGTGCTGGTTTATCAAAGTTTGGTCGAGTGAATGGTTCAATTTCACCATAGGGATAATGTCCTTTGCTGAACATTCGATACAAGGTAACGCCTAATGCATACAGGTCGGATTGTTCATTCCCGCATCCGCCTTGAAATAAATTCGGAGACATGTAGCTAGGAGTTCCCGGCGCGGTGCTTTCCAATTCATCATTCAAACCAGGTAAACGAGCCACGCCTAGATCCAGCAGTTTCAAACTGCCTTGTTCGAGTAAAATAACGTTGTCAGGCTTGATATCCCGATGGATCACTCTTTCTTTATGTAATGCATAAACTGCTCTGCACAACATCAAGCTAATATCAACACCTTGCTCAAGCAATATATTCTTCTCAAGCAAATACTGCTCCAGTGTTGTACCTTGATAATACGGCATTATTGTATACAAACGACTTTGTCTATCCGTTTCCAATTCCACTTGCTCAGCAATCCATGGGTTATGGACGTGTGAAGTAATCCAATTTTCACGAATAAATGCCTGACGATAAATTGCTTCAGTATTCGCTTCAGGCTTTGGGAATTTCATCACCACTTGCCCGTGATCACCTGTTTCATCACTTGCCAGAAACAGGCACGTGTACCGGCTGTCGGAGATTTTTTTGTTTAGACGAAATCCATCAATCTGATCGTTGACTTTGGGTAAAGCCATTACTGTTAAATCATCAACAGCTGTTTCTAAAAACGACTTGTCCGGCGGTGGTAGTTGTATGACATCAACCACCAGTGCGCTGACATTATCCTGGCTGCCTGCTTGTAGCGCCTCTTGGACGATTGTCCGAGCATGCTCCTGTGGTGACTGGTTTTGACAAAGCAATTGTTGAATTCTCTGATTGGATAGATTGGTATGTACACCATCGCAAACTAATAGAAAACGGTCGTGAAGATTCAAATTATGCTGCGAATAATCAATGCGCAGCGTATCATCTATGCCTAGTGCGCGTGTTAGAACATGTTGTAAATCAGGATGTTGATGAACATGGTCTGTGGTGAGACAATGTAGGCGATTATTTCTGAGGCGGTAAATGCGCGTGTCGCCAAGGTGCACAATATGCACTTGACCACCTAGCAGTATCAACGCACTAAAAGTCGTCCCCATGCCTTTGAGTGCAGCATCACGCTGCGATTGTGAATAGATCCAGCGGTTAATCGACATCAGCGCAATCTCAGCCATTCGGCTCACGCCTAATGTCTCTTTTTGTGCATAATAGGCATCAATAAACTCACGAACTGCCAGTTCAGCGGCGCATCTCCCACCGCGTGTTCCTCCGATACCATCAGCGATGATCGCTATACTGCCATATAATGCACGTTCATTCTCAGCACCTTGATAGAAAGCAACAAAGTCTTCGTTGACTTCGCGCTTACCGACTTCAGTGGCAAAACCACTTTGTGTTTCTAATTGTTCTGACATATGGGATGATCCTGCTTTGCAATTGCTTAACCATTGTCCAATGGTTGCAGATAATTTACCGGTAACCGCACGGAGGATATTACTGATATTATATACTGAAATCTCTTCGTTGGTGGTGATAGTAGCGCAGATGTAACCCAGCGTTTTCAAGGGTTTGCCGGTTAGAATTAGTCTAGCTCAACATCTGTATGCGAATCCAGTTTAGGAATAATTCCCACTGTTGGCTGTGTAAACTCAGGCTTACTCTGTTCGGCATTGCGATATGACTATTTCAAGTTTTTTACAAAGCGGTCACAAAGGAACTTTACTAAGTGCCTTTATTTATTCAGACATGAGTTTCATGGTCTGGGTGTTAATGGGGCCTTTGGTGGTCTATATCGCTGAAGATTTAAACCTGTCTGAGGCCCAGCAATATACGTTGGTGACAATTCCACTGTTAACGGGGGTACTGTTTCGCATTCCCGTGGGTATCTTAGTCGATCACTTTGCGCCAAAACGTACCGGTCTGATAGCGCAGGTGATCGTGATTCTGGTATTGCTATTGGCTTTTCTTAGTAATGTAAACTCTATTACTGGAGTCTATATTGTCGCCATGGCGCTAGGATTGGCAGGCACCAGCATGGCTGTTGCGCTCCCGCTTTGTAGCCGTTGGTATCCTGACGAATATCAAGGCTTGGTGATGGGTATTGCAGGTGCTGCCAGCAGCGGGACTGTTTTAACAGCTGCGTTAGCACCGATGCTTGCTGAATCTTTTGGTTGGCGGGCTGTCTTCGGTTTTGCCACGTTACCTTTGATAGCGACGGTGATTTTTTTCCACCTAAAGGCTAGAGACAATAACTATCAACCAGAAAAAAAACCACTTTCCGATTACTTTAAGGTTCTCAAGGAAATTGATGCCTGGTGGTTTATGCTGTTTTACAGTTTGAGCTTCGGTGGTGTGATTGCACTGTCTAGCGTGATGGTTTTGTATTTCCATCAACAATATCAACTTGAGCCGGTGACAGCTGGTTACTATACAGCGGCTTGTATTCTAGCCGGAACAGCACTGCGTCCAGTCGGTGGTTGGATGGCAGATCAGTTTGGTGGTATACGCTCCATGCAACGTTTTTATGCAGTTACAGCTGTATGCATGTTATTGGTGAGTTTCTCACCCCCAAGCTGGTTGGCGATACTATTATTGATTTCTGGCACAGCAGCCTTGGGTATGGCCAGTGGCGCAGTGTTTCAACTGGTACCACTGAGATTCCGCAAAAATGTTGGCGCTATCACTGGCATGGTTGGCGCAGCCGGTGGCATGGGTGGGTTCATTCTGGCCTGGTTGCTTGGACAGTCAAAACAAATGACCGATGGATTTGGTCTCGGTTTTATTGTTTTTACCGTTTTATCACTACTAAGCCTGTACGGTATTAACAGAGTAAAAGCGCGTTGGCGCACTACCTGGGGGGCAGGTGAGGTTACTCGGGCACAGGTATAGATTTGTGTGGATTATCCTTTATGCTTTCCCTTGAACATCTATTGCGTAGCGTATGCACAAAGTGATGTTTGTACCAAATTGCGTCAACCTTAATTAACAGCACGAGTTAACGGTACGTTAGAACAATTAAAAATCAATACGATTATTTTATATTTTTGGGGGATTGGAGAATTTCAATGAAGAACAAACATCATCTTTGGGTTAATTTAAAGTTTATCTTGGTTCTTATATTGGGATTCCAGTTCTATAGTTCCAGTGTTTATGCAGTCTGGGCCACTGTCAAAGACCCGGAAACGGGAAAAATGGTGACCATCCGTGCTGGCGAAACACTGGAAGACTATAAAGCAAAAAAACGCGCAACAAAAATAAAAACAGCCTCGGAGCCTGGACATGAATCAGTCGAAAAAAGCTGGGCTGATATTACCCCACATGAAAAGTCGAAAATACTCAAACCGTTCAAAAACCTGAGCAAAGAGAGTGCCACTTGTGCTTCCTGCCACAAAAACGAGCATCCTGGAATTTATCAGCAATGGGGACGCTCCAAACATTTCGGAGCTAACGTCGGTTGTTATGAATGTCATAAAGCGGATAAAAAGGATGCGGATGCAATTCTCCATAAGGACTACTTTATTTCAGTCATTGTTTCACCAAAGGATTGTGGTGAATGTCACAATGTTGAAGAACAACAATTCAGTCAAAGCCATCATGCCAAGGCTGCAGAAATCATTGGTTCATTAGACAATACTTTAGCGGAAGTCGTCGAAGGAAAAATGAGTTTTATGGGTCGATCCCCGGTGGCTGTTGCTGGTTGTTGGCAATGTCACGGCACCGAAGTCATCGTATTGCCGAATGGTGAGCTGGATCCTGCAACCTGGCCGAATACTGGTATTGGGCGTATTAATCCTGATGGGTCGCGTGGGGCGTGTAGTGCTTGTCATCAACGTCACCAATTTTCTGCAGCCCAGGCCAGACGCCCGGAAAACTGTGGTAAGTGTCACTTAGGCCCGGATCATCCGCAGAAAGAAATTTATGATGAGTCGAAACACGGTATCGGTTTTTACGCCAATGTCGATAAAATGAATTTAGATTCAGCCAAATGGGTGGCTGGCGAAGATTATGATGCCGCACCAACCTGTGCCACCTGTCATATGTCTGCTACTCGCAACTTGCCAATCACTCATGATGTAGGCGACCGTATTTCCTGGACCTTGCGTCCACCGATTTCGGAAAAAATCGACGCACGAGATGCTAAAAAAGGTTTAAAGGTCAAACCATGGGAAGAGCGTCGCAAAGACATGAAAGATGTGTGTCAAAGCTGCCATGGTTCAAAATTGATTGAGAGTTTTTACCTGCAATTTGATGGTGTGGTTGATATGTACAATGAAAAGTACG